>DASTYE010000119.1:0-4742 GCA_035765135.1 Gemmatimonadaceae bacterium
GCTGCTGCCCCGTCTCGGCGATCGCCTCGCCGGTGTCGGGATCGACGACATCCGTCGCCAGCACACGGCGCTGCGGACGCTCGCCGCGCTCGATGGCATCGACCTCGTCACGCAGATCGATCAGCATGTACGACGCGAACACCTTCACCGCGTCGATGTTCAACCGGCGCAGGCGGTTGTAGACCTCCGGGGTCAGCTCGTCGCCTTCCTTGACGAGCATCTCGGCCTCGGCCCGCTCGCGCTCGGCGCGCGCCTTCTTCGTCTTGAGCTTCGGTGCCTCGGGATCGTGCGCCTCGCCGGCGAGGGTGATGTCCTCGGCGATGATCGCGCCCAGCACCTCACGCTGATCGCCGCGGCTCTCGAGCTTCTTCGTCAGATCGAGCTCGCGCACGGCGAAGAACAGCCGGAGAATGTCCGAGTTCGTGCCGTAGCCTAACGCGCGGAGGAGCGCCGTCGCCGGGAACTTTTTCTTCTTGTCGATGTGGACGAAGATCACGTCGTGGATGTCCACGGTGAACTCCACCCACGATCCGCGGAACGGGATGATGCGCGCCGAGATCAGGCGCTGGCCGTTCGGGTGCGTCGACTCCTCGAACACGACGCCCGGCGAGCGGTGCAGCTGGCTGACGATAACGCGCTCCGCGCCGTTGATGACGAAGGTGCCCAGCCCGGTGAGCAGAGGCAGCTCGCCGAGGTAGACCTCCTTCTCGATGATGTTGCGCGGGCGCTTGACGCCGTTGACGTCCTCGTTGACCACGAGCTGGAGCGTCGCCTTGAGCGGCGCCGAGTACGTCATGTCGCGCTCGATGCACTCCTCGACGGAATACTTCGGCTCGCCGAGCGAGTAGCGCACGAACTCCAGCGAGTAGTTCTCGTGGACGTCCGTGATTGGAAAGAGGTCCTTGAAGACGCGCTCGAGTCCCACGTCCTCGCGGTCGTGCGAGGCGGCATCCAGCTGGAGCAGCGCCTCGAAGGCGCGCGTCTGGATGTCGAGGAGATGTGGCATCTCCATTCCGTGCTCGAGCTTCGCGAACGAAATCTGCTTCAGCATGTCAGGCATAGCTCACCCGCGCAGACGAAAAGAGGCCCCGCCCCGTTGTTCATCGTGAAAAACGGGGGCAGAGCAACACTGCTTCAGTTGTAGAACGACGATGACAGTCGGCATCGCGTGGAAAGGAAGAGGCCAGGGGTCGCGGGGTCCCGGGATCGCGGGATCCCGTGATCCCGCGACACCCTGACCCCGTGATCCCGGCTACTTCACTTCCACGCTCGCTCCCTGCTCCTCGAGCTTGGCCTTGATCTGGGCGGCCTCGTCCTTGGAGACCCCGGCCTTGACGGGGCTCGGGGCGCCGTCGACCAGGTCCTTCGCTTCCTTCAGACCCAGACCGGTGATCTCGCGGACCACCTTGATGACCTGGATCTTCTTCGCGCCCGCTTCCTTGAGCGTGACCGTGAACTCGGTCTGCTCCTCCACCGGCGCCGCGGCCGCGCCGCCCGCCCCACCACCCGCCGCCGCACCACCGCCAACCGGTGCCGCCGCGATCGTGACGTTGAACTTCGACTTGAAGGCTTCGATCAGCTCGGCGAGCTCGAAGACCGACATGTTGCCGATCGCTTCGAGAATCTCGTCCTTGCTCATGGTCGCGTTAGCCATTGTGTCCTCAGCTTCGTGTTGATTGGTACCCGTGGTCGTCGCTGCCGGTCCCGCGCCTACGCGCCGGCACCTTCTTTTTGCACCTTGAGCGCGTCGAGCGCACCCGCGAACATGTACAGCAAGCCGTTCAGCGCGCCCACGAAGGCGGCCATCGGCGACATCAGGCCCGCGCCCAGGTCGGCGAGCATCTGCTCGCGCGACGGGAGCTGAGCCAACCGCTTCACCTGCGCAACGTCGATTCGCTTCCCCTCGAGCAGCCCACCCTTCACCTCGGGCTTCGAGTCGAACTCCTTCGCGAAGTCCGCGAGCACCTTGGCCGCAGCGATCGGATCCTTCCCGATCACCACACCGGTCGGCCCGCGCAGCTCCTGCGTGGCCAGACCGCTCTCGGTGACAGCACGGAGCGCGAGGGTGTTCTTGATGACCACGTACTCCACGCCCGCCTTGCGGAGCCGGCGTCGGAGCTCGGTCATCCGCTTCACGTTGAGACCCGTGAAGTCGGTGTAGTAGAGCGCCTTGGCGCCCTCCATCTTCTCCCGCAACTCGGTCACGAGCTGCTCTTTCTCGGATCGCTTCATGTCTCGTTACCGGTAGGGAGTGGTGTCGATGCTGACGCCGGGCCCCATCGTACTGGAGATCGCGACGTTTCTGATGTACACGCCCTTCGCCGCCGCCGGCTTCGAGCGAACGATCTGATCCATGAACGCGCCGAAGTTCTGCTCGAGCTGATCATGAGAGAACGAGACCTTTCCGATCGGCGCATGGACGTTGCCCGCCTTGTCCACGCGGAACTCGATCTTCCCCGCCTTCACCTCGCGCACAGCGCGCGCGATGTCGAACGTCACCGTGCCCGCCTTCGGATTCGGCATGAGGCCACGCGGCCCGAGGACGCGACCGAGCTGTCCGACCTGGCCCATCTGGTCGGGGGTGGCGATCATGACGTCGAAGTCGAGCCACCCTTCCTTGATCTTCGGAATGTGCTCGACGCCGACGTAATCGGCACCCGCCGCTTCCGCCTCACGCGCCTTTTCACCGACCGCGATCACCAGCACGCGCACCGACTTTCCGGTGCCGGCGGGAAGCACGACCGTTCCGCGCACGACCTGATCGGCGTGCCGCGGATCAACGCCTAACCGCACCGCCACCTCGACGGTCTCGTCGAACTTCGCGAACGCGTTGTTCTTGACGAGCTCGATCGCCTGCTTTGGTTGATATCGGGTCGTGAGCTCACGCTTCTTCGCCGCCTCGCGGTACTTCTTCCCATGCTCTCGCATTAGCTCTCGACCTCCACACCCATCGACCGTGCCGCCCCGGCGACCATCGCCATCGCGGAGTCGATCGTGTCGCAGTTGAGATCAGGAAGCTTCAGCTCCGCGATCTTGCGCACCTGCGCCTTCGACAGCTTGCCGACCTTGTTGCGGTTGGGCACGCCGGATCCCTTCTCGAGGCCCAGCTCCTTCTTGATGAGGATCGCCGCCGGGGGCGTCTTCGTGATGAAGGTGAACGACTTGTCCGAGAAAATGGTGATCTCGACGGGCGTGATCGTGCCGTCCTGCGCCTGCGTTCGGGCGTTGAACTCCTTGCAGAACGCCATGATGTTGATGCCGTGCGGACCCAGCGCGGTTCCGACCGGAGGGGCCGGGTTCGCGCGTCCAGCCGGCACCTGCAGCTTTACGAACGCGATTGCTTTCTTCGCCATGAACTCCTCTCGCGATTAACGCTCCCACTGCATGTTTAGCGTCGAAGTGGTGGGCGACGGTACTGCCAACGGCAAAGACGTCAGATATCAGAATTCAGAATACAGATTTCAGAAACACCTAACGGCATTGCGCGACATCTGAATTCTGAGATCTGAATTCTGACATCTGACGTCTTTGCCGTTGACCTGCTCAATGAGCACGGAGTTGGAGGTAATCCAATTCCACGCTGGTCGGTCGACCAAACAGCGAGACCGACACGCGGACCTTCCCCTTGTCGGGATACACTTCCTCGACCGTCCCGTTGAAATCGCTGAACGGCCCTTCGGTGATCGCCACCGCCTGGCCGACGAGAAACGGGATTTCTTCCTTCGGCTCCTGCTCCTCCAGCTCGTCGGCGATGCCGAGGAGCCGGTTGACCTCTTCCGGCCGAAGCGGCTGCGGGAGCCGGTCGTGGCCGACGAACTTGATCACGCCCTGGATGCTGTTGATCACGTGGAGGGTCTCCTGGTTCATGATCATCTCCACGAGCACATACCCGGGGTAAATCTTCCGCTCGACCGTCACCTTCTTGCCGTTCTTGATCTCGATCTGATCCTGCGTCGGCACGAGCGCCTGACGAATGGGCCGGTCCTCCGGCGTCTTCGGATCGGCGTCGATCTTCCGCTGGATGAGCGAGCGAACCTTGTTCTCGTGCCCGGCGGTGGTCTGAATGGCGTACCAGCGATGGGTCATCGCTCAGCGCACTCCGAACAACGACGGGATGCCGCGCACGAGAATCGCCTGCAGCGCCAGGTCCATGAGCGCGATCACCGCGCCAATGATGAGCACGAAGATGATGATCGCGATCGTCGCCTGGCGGAGCTGCGTGCGATCGGGCCACGTGACCTTGCGCATCTCCTGACGCACCTCGCCGAGGAACGTCGGAACCTGGCGCAGGCCATCCATGAACCGCGAAAAGCGTCCGCGGCGCGGTACGACGGTCGTGGACATTCCTACTTCGTTTCCTTGTGCAACGTGTGCTTGTTGCACCGCGGGCAATACTTCTTCCACTCGACGCGCTCGGGATGCAGGCGCTTGTTCTTGTCGGTGAAGTAGTTGCGATTTTTGCAGTCGTTGCAGGCGAGAATGATTTTCTCTCTGGGCATGGCGATTTATTTCAGAATTCGGAATACGGAATGCGGAGCGCTGTTACCACCCTCCGCGTTCCGCGTTCCGCTTTGGCTTACTTGATGATCTTCGTCACGACGCCGGCGCCGACCGTCCTGCCCCCCTCGCGAATCGCGAAGCGCAGCCCCTCGTCCATGGCGATCGGCGTGATCAGCTCGATCTCCATCTGCACGTTGTCCCCCGGCATCACCATCTCCGTCCCCTCCGGCAGCTGCACCGTC
>DASTYE010000120.1:0-2599 GCA_035765135.1 Gemmatimonadaceae bacterium
GTCGGTGGCGCTGGCTCAGCTTTCGAAGCTGAGCGCCATGCTGGCGAGGGTGGCGGCTGGGACGTGAGCATGCAGTTCGGCCTTTATTCGGGTTGTCGGCTGGCCATGTTGCACCTACGTTGAGTGCCATATGGCACACCCGCGACGCAAGCCCGATATGCGCGCTGCCACCTGGCTCCGGAGCGGCGGGAGCGCCTGGTCCGATCTCGACCTCGCGCGTCTCGTCGCGGAGGGTATTCCTACGTCACTACTCGGCGAAGCCGTGGAGATGGGGGTGCTCACGCGCGAGGAGGTCGCGCGCCTCATCGTCCCCAAGCGCACCCTCGCCAACCGCAAGCGCCGCCGTGAACATCTTTCGCCTGACGAGTCCGATCGTCTCGCGAGAGTGCTTCATCTTCACAAGGTCGCCCTCCGGACCTTTGACGAAGACACCGACAAAGTCGGCCGCTGGCTCCGAACGCCTAACCGCGCATTGTCGGGCGAGATTCCGCTCGATCTGACCGTGACCAGCGGTGGTGCGCGGCTCGCCGAGGACGTGCTGCTGCGCCTCGAGCACGGGGTGTATACCTAGGGGTGAGGAGTCAGGAATCAGGAGTCAGGGGGTATCAGGGTGAAGGTTGCGGGAGAGAACACGCGTTCCCTGAATCCCCTACCCTGACACCCCCTGATTCCTGATTCCTGACTCCTGACCCCTGAACGCATGATCGTCTGGCGTCTCGCGCGCCTCGCCCATGTGAAGCTCGACGGCGAAGGCGCACGGCTGGCCGGCGGACGGTGGAATACGCGCGGCCGACCCGCGGTGTATACCTCGAGTCGCCTGTCACTCGCCGCGCTCGAGCTCCTCGTGCACACCGACGTGCCGCTCGTGCCTCCCGATCTCGTCGCCTGCGAGATCGAAATTCCCGACACGATCGCGATCGAATCGGTGGAGCTCGCCGACCTCCCGAAGGAGTGGCGCCGTCCCAGCGACCCGACTTGCCAATCGATCGGTAACAGCTGGCTTGCCGAAGAGCGGACCGCCGTGCTGCGCGTCCCCTCGGCCGTCGTGCCGGAGGAGTCGAACTACATCATCAATCCCCGGCATCCCGCGGCGAAAGCGATCGAGATCATCGGGCGTCGCAAGTTCGATTTCGATTCCAGGCTGCTTGGGTAGCTCGTGGTCAGCTCGGGGCTGCAGCAACGGCAACGTCAAAAGCGTTGGCACGGATTTCCCGGATCTGAACGGCGGCAACGACACGGATACGGCAACGGCAACTGCACGGACCTTTGGAACTGCAACAGTAAAAGCCAAATCAGGCTCCAACCGTTAGGCACGATCTTTTGTGCGGTCGGTTCTGACAAAGCTTTTCGCAGTTCTGCAGTTGATCCGTGCCGTTCGAGATCCGTGGTCCATCTGTGGTAGAGCTGTTGCCGTTGACGTTTCTGCGTCCCTCTGCGGCATCTGCGGCTCACGGTCTTCCATCCCAACGGGGAAGCAGCCCGCTAGCTGGAGAAGAAATCTCTCAGCACGGGCGTCTGGACCTTTGCCTTCACCATGTGGGTCTGTCCATCGAGCGTCAGGTGCCGCGCGTTCGGTAACGCGGACGCCAGCGCCTGCATCGAGTGCTTCATCCACGGCGGGCTCTTGCCGCCGCCCATGACGAGCGCCGGGATCTTGACCGTGGCGAACTTGCCGGGCGGGAATGGCTTCCCCTTCTGACCGTCGGCCATCAAGGTGAAATCGTAAGGGAGCGTGGGTGCCACCCCCTTGAGCTTGCTCCACATGGGCATGAGCTGCATCACGGCGATGAAGAAGCCAGGCGCGCCGACAGTCCGCATGAACGACTTCACCGCGTCGCCTGGCCGACCCGCGGCCACGTAAGCGTTGAGCCGGGAGGCGTAGTCGTCGGGAACGGGGGCGATGGAGTCGTCGGTAATGTAGGGAGGCTCGTAGACCGCGACCTTCGTGATCGCGACCCCGCGCTTTGCCGCCTCGAGCGCGAGCGCTCCGCCTGACGATGCCCCGTAGGCGTATGCGGACCCGCCAGCTTCCCTCACGAGCGCATCGAGATCCTCGATCTCGCGTTCGACCGCGTACGGCCGGCCATTGCCGCTCTCGCCGCGTCCACGCCGGTCGTACGTGTAGACCGTGAAGTGCGATGCGAGCGCCTGGGCGAGTGGTCCCATTGGGCCGAACGCCCGGTAGCAGAGCGCGCCATCCACCAGGATGAGCGGCGGTCCGGACCCCACCCGGTCGAACGCGATCGACGTGCCATCCTTCGAGATTACTCGCGGCATTGTGACGTCTCCCAGTCGTTAGGTGCTAGCGCTTCGACTTCTTCTTTTCCGCGTACCCGCCCTGCGCCCGGATGCGGTCCTCGAGCTCACGCACCTCGGGGGTGAGCGCGTCACCGAAATCCTCGTTCTCGAAGATTTGACGGATCTCGACCTCGCCTTCCTTGAAGGGAGCGCGCTTCAGCCACTCGATCGCTTCCTCCTTCGACTTCACCTGCCAGATCCAAAAGCCGGCGACGAGCTCCTTCGTCTCGGCGAACGGTCCATCGATCACGGTGCGCTTCTTCCCGTCGAACCTGACGCGCGCTCCCTTCGAGCTCGCTTG
>DASTYE010000121.1:0-18112 GCA_035765135.1 Gemmatimonadaceae bacterium
AGACCGACATGGGTCACGGGCCCGTCTTCTACGACAACCTCGTGGAGGTGATGGCGGCGGATTGATGGTGCTCGCCGGGACGGGGAACCGCAGAATGCCGCAGATGGCCGCAGACATGGTTACTCGCCCTGACGAGGGCTCCTACCGCCTCGCCGACACCACTCGAAAGCTGCTGGACCGCTTCTTCGAGGTGCACCACGAGCTCGGTGGCGGCTTCCTCGAGTCAGTGTACGCCAAAGCTTTGGCGAGAGCGTTCACTGAGGCTCGGGTGTCCTTCTCCCGAGAGCACGCCGTCCCAGTCTTCTTCCGTGGTAAAACGGTCGGTGTTTACAGGGCGGACTTCGTAGTGGCAGGCGAAGCGATTGTGGAGTTGAAGGCGGCGCGGTCAATCGACTCCGTCCACGTAGCGCAGCTTGTCAACTACCTGCGTGGGTCGACGCTCCAGTTGGGTTACATCCTGAACTTCGGAGCGAAGCCTTCGTTCAAGCGGCTGATCCTATCCAACGAGCGCAAGAGCGCGCTGCGGCGTTCTGCGGCCTTCTGCGGTTCCCCACCACTGGCGCGATGATCTACACCCGCTCATCCTGAACGCAGACCCAAGACGGAGTAGCCCGTTGCAGACCAGGCAGCACCCAACGACACTCGGCGAACTGAAGCGCTCATCCTACGCCGCGCGCGGGAAGCGCACGGTCAAGGACGAGCTCCGCGAGAACCTGCTCGAACGCCTCGCCAAGGGCGGGCCGCTGTTCGAGGGAGTGATCGGATACGAGGAGACCGTTCTCCCACAGCTCGTCAACGCCGTCCTCGCCCGGCACAACTTCATCCTCCTCGGCCTTCGTGGGCAGGCAAAGTCGCGCATTCTGCGGTCGCTTGTCACGCTGCTCGACGACGCGATCCCGATCGTCGCGGGGAGCGAGGTGAACGACGATCCCTTCGCGCCGATCTCGAAGCAGGCGCATCAGCTCATCGAGGAAGCGGGCGACGATACACCCATCGCGTGGATCGGGCGCGAACAGCGCTACGTCGAGAAGCTCGCGACACCCGACGTCACCATCGCCGACATCATTGGCGACGTCGATCCGATCAAGGCCGCGCGCGGCGGACACATCCTGTCGGATGAGCTGACGATTCATTACGGGATGCTGCCGCGCGCCAACCGCGGCATCTTCGCGCTCAACGAGCTGCCCGATCTCGCCGGCAAAATCCAGGTCGGCTTGTTCAACATCATGCAGGAAGGCGACGTCCAGATCAAAGGATATCCCGTCCGCATCCCGCTCGATGTGCTCCTCTGCTTCACCGCGAATCCGGAAGACTACACCGCGCGCGGCAAGATCATCACGCCGCTGAAGGATCGGATCGGTAGTGAGATCATGACGCACTATCCCGAGTCGGTGGACATCGGGATGGAGATTACGCAGCAGGAGGCATGGACGCAGCGTGGTGCCTTGCCCGTGCGCGTCCCCGACTTCATCGCCGAGGTGGTCGAGCGTGTCGCCTTCGAGGCGCGCACCGACAAGCGTGTCGACAAGCGGTCGGGCGTGTCGCAGCGCATGCCCATCACGGTGCTCGAGAACGTCGTCTCGAACGCGGAACGGCGCGCCGTGGAGCGTCACGAATGCGCGGTCGTGCCGCGCATCTCCGACATCTACGCGGCGCTCCCCGCGATCACCGGGAAGATCGAGCTCGAGTACGAGGGCGAGCTCATCGGCGGTCAGACCATCGCGCGCGAGCTGATCCGCCGGGCGGCCGATGCGACGTTCCAGTCGCGCGCAGGCGGCTCCGATACCGACGAGATCGTGATGTGGTTCGATTCGGGAAACGCGCTCGAGGTGCCTGACGACGCCGCCAGCGAGCCGCTGCGCGAAGCCTTCGAGGACGTGCCGACGCTGCTCGATCTCGTGCATACCGTCGGGCTCGCGCAGGAAGCGGATACCGAGACGACCGTCGCCGCGTGCGAGCTGGTGCTCGAGGCGCTGGTCGGGCGCCGCAAGATCTCGCGCTCCGATGCCGGACGGTACGGTCGGGCGCAACCGCCGGAGCGCCGTCGGCCGAATGATCTCTTCGGCAGCGGCGGCATGACCGCCTAAGTGGCGCGAGCGGCGCCTCCGCGATCGCGCGTCGAGGTTCGGCCCGCCACCATGGCCGACGCGCAGCGCATCGCGGAGTTGCGCCTCGCGCTGCTCGCCGAGCACAAGGGCCATGCGATCTACTCGCGTGTGCGCGCCGATGCGCCCGCTCGCGCGCTCGAGCTCACGGAGCAGCAGCTGTCCTCGGACCGCGAGACGATGTTCGTCGCCGTGCGAAAGGATCGGATCGTCGGCGTGTTGCGGTGCATCGATGCGCGCGGGCACAGGCTGCTCCGGCCGTCACGGTTCGCGATGATCTCGACCGTGTACGTCGAGCCGGCCGCTCGGCGTCAAGGCGTGCTCCGACTGCTGCTCGATGCGGCCACCGGCTGGTGCCGACAGCGCAAGCTCTCCCAGATGCGGCTGCAGAACGCAGTCGACAATCCACTGGCGGTCGCCGCCTGGGACGCGTTAGGCTTCCGCGTCGTGGAACAGATCCGGTTCCGGTCGCTCTGAGGCGCATCGCATGTCCATCGTCACCATCTCGCGCATGTACGGCTCCGGCGGCTCGGAGGTCGCGGCGCGCGTGGCCCAACATCTCGGATGGCAGCTCTTCGACAACGCTTTCGTCGATGCCGTCGCCGAGCGACTCGGGATCTCGGCGTCCGAGGTCGAGGCGCGTGAGGAGCGCACGCCGTCGCTCGTCGAGCGGTTGGCGTCGGCGCTCGCCGTCGCATCCCCGGAGATTCTCCCTCCACCCACCGAGCAGGTGCCGCTGAGCGAGGAGCGTCTCGCCGACGTGACGCGGCGAATCATTGAGGAGGCAGTGGCGCGCGGGCATGCGGTGCTGGTCGGGCGTGGGGCGCAATCAGTCCTCGGCCGGCGCGCCGACGTCCTGCACGTCTTCTGCTATGCCCCGCGCGATGCGCTCGTCAGGCGCGTCGCCCAACGCCGCGCGATCTCGGCATCCGAGGCCGAGAAGATCGTGGACGAGATCAACAAGCAGCGGGACCACTACGTGCGCACGACGTTCAAGCGCTCATGGAAGGCGCACGAGAACTACCACCTCTGCGTGAACACCGAGTGGCTCGGGCTCGACGGTGCGGCGGACTTGATCGTCACTGCCGCGCGCGCCATGGGGTTCTGAGACGACCCTTCTGGCGCGCCCCCGCTTGGGAGGGGCATCCAGGCTCAAAGGGACGAACGGATACCGCGGATGCGGCGGGAACGGCCGGATCGCTCCTGGCGCATTGAACCTCCCACGCGCACCCACAAACCTCCTGTTGCTTTGGTGGCGCGCGAGGCGGGATTAATGCGCCAGGAGCGGTCCGCAGAATCCGCCGCATCCGCGGTATCCGTTCCTCCCTGAACCTGGATGCTCGGGATTACGCCTTGTCAGCTCGGAAATTGACCGTCCCGCTCGTGTTCGTGAACACGACGCGAATCGTCCACGTGCCCGCCACACCGGCTGGCGTGCTGGTGAACGTGCCGTTCTCGCTCAGCGAGCGCGAGTACACTTGCGTCCCCGCCGCATCACGAATGATGAGCGTAGCCGAGCCGGCCGAGATCGACGCCGACTGATTGACAGTCGCGACCGTCCCGGTGTTCTGCCAGGTGTAGTTCAGCGTCGCCGACGCATTCGACACGCCGGTTACCTGAAACGAGAACGAGTCCGTGTTGTTGATGATCTCCGGCTGCACCGCCGGACTCAGCGGGTCGCTCCGGTCGCTGCCGCAGGCGCTCATCGTGAAGACGAAAGCGACAGCTGCAAGAGTACGCGACAGCGGTGTTACCCAACCGTGGGATTTCATTGTCGTGTTCCGTTGGTTGCGCGTGAAGTGCGCCGCGCACGTTCGTGTCGGCGCAGAGGCGATCCGACTGCCTTCCACGCATCGACGCCGCATACCGACGCTCGCAACGGGTGATACGAAATGGTAGAGCCGGCACGCGGACTGTCACAAAACGATAGAGGCGGAACCCGATAACAGCGCTGGATTTACGGTCATCTTCGGGAATCGTACTTGCTCGGTGACGGGAGAGCGCTGCCAGCGTCAGTCTTTCAGTACCGTACCTCGGGTGGTGGTGGTCGCATCGCTGCTCCCGAGACATGCCTCCCAACTCTCATCCTCCCGAACATGCTACCGAGGCTCCCTCGTCTCGCTTTGACCGTATTCGCGCTCGCGATCGCAGCGCCCTCCCTCGCGCTCTCTCAAGTGCCCGCTCCTGTCCAGTCGAGCGCGCCCGCTGCGGCGAAAGGCTGGCGCGCCGCGCCGAGCTTCAGCGTCGAGACGGAATATGACGACAACGTCTTCCTCCTCTCGCCCGGAAAGCGCGACGATCTCGATGCAACGGGTGACGTCACATCGCCGAGCCGGCGGTTCGCCAACATGAAAACCCCGGGCGATTTGGTGTCCACGATGGAAGCACGGCTCGACCTCAAAGGGCCCGGCCTCCGCGGTCGGACGCTGGAGCTTCAGGGTGACGTGCGCTACGAGCTCTACGCGCGGAACGCCGAGCGTCAGAACTTCTCCGTCGAGCTCGCCGCCGAGCAGGCGCTGCGACATGGCAAGCAAGTCCGCCTGCGCGCAAGCGTGACGCCGAGCTACTTCGCGAAGAACTACCTCGCCGATGCCGTGGATAGTGACGCCGACGGCAGCATCGCTCCCGACGAGCGCGTGTACGAACCCGGCACGTATCAGGAGATCGAAGGCGAGCTCGATGTCCGCTTTCGCCTGGTTGAATCGACGAAGAAGCATCCGTTCGGCGCCGCCATTCAGCCGAGCGTCGGGTTGTACTCGCGATCATACGAGGCGCCCTTCTCCGGACGCGACCTGAGCGGTCCCACCGCCGGAGTGAAGCTGCTGATGGACATCAGCCCGCGAATGGGACTCGATATCGGCTACGGGTTCGCCTCGTTGAGCGCGACCGCCTCTCCTCAGGTGATGATCCTGGATGAGGCGGCCTTCGGAGAGGACTTCAACGGGAATGGATCCGCGAGTGATCCAGCCGCGCGCGCGTTCGAGATGGCGGACCGCTCCCGCACGGAGCACTCGATCGCGGCCACGCTCCGCTACGAGGTCAGCAAGCGCGCCGATCTCGAGATCGACGCCGAGCATCGCCGCCGATCATTCGGCTCGAGTCAGCCATTCGACGTCGCCAACAACGGGCGTACCGACTCGCGTAACACGTTCGGGGCGGAGCTCGCGATCAAGGTCGCTCGCGGCGTGCGACTCGTTGCTGGAGCGGAGGTCAGAAGCCAGCGCCTGAGTCGCGACAACGATCCGGACTCGACGGGCGAGATCGCCGATTACGACAAGCACCGGACTCGTCTCGGCCTCTCTTACCGTTTCTAGGCTACCCGTCCATCAACGTCGAAATCACACCGCCATGTCCTCCCTGGTGAATGGCCGTAAATCGGCGCGCAGGCCACTGCGAGTCTTGTTCGCCGGATACGCGCCGGTCCATTTCGTTTGCTTCAAACCGCTCTATGAGCGGCTCCGACGCATGCGCGACGTGGAGATCGTCTTGTCGGGCGGGCGTGAGGCGGGCTCGGAAGGAGAGCGGCCGCTCTCGGCCAAGGAGCTGTACGCTCCCTTTCGCCTCCCGCGACGACAGATCGTCGAGCTTTCGGCCATGCAGCGTCAGAAGTTCGATGTCGTCTTCTGCGCGCACGTGTCGGGATACTTCCCCGCCGAGGACAAGGAGCGAATTCAGCTCTTTCACGGGGTGTCCTTCCGGAACATGGCGGTTCGCCGGGATGTGCTGGTGTACGACCGGCTCTTCGTCGTTGGGCCGTACATGCGACGGCTCTTCACCGATAAGCAGATGTTGCGCGACGGCGATCCACGACTCGTGAACATCGGCTTCCCGAAGCTCGACCGGCTCGTGGACGGGTCACTCGACCGCCGCGCGATACTCAGCAAGCTCGGCCTTTCGGGACGCCGACCGGTGGTGCTCTACGCGCCGACCGGGCAGAAGGACAATTCGCTCGAGCACACGGGCGAGGCCGTCATCGAGCGACTGCGCGCGACGAACAAGTACGACATTCTCATCAAGCTCCACGACCATCCGCGCGATCGAACGACGAACTGGCCGAAGCGGCTGCGACCGATGCTCGACCGTCACACGAAGCTGGTCAACGACTACGACGTCGTTCCCTACCTGTTCGTGTCGGACCTGCTCATCACCGACGCGTCGTCGGTATCCAATGAGTACTCGCTGCTCGATCGGCCGATGGTCTTTCTCGACGTTCCGCAGCTGCTCGCCTCGATGCAGAAGAAGGGCGTGGCCCTCGACCTCGACACGTGGGGACGCAAGGGTGGCATGACGACCCGCTGGCCCGACGAGGCGGTCGAAGCGGTCGAATGGTCGCTCGCACATCCGGGCGCGGCCGGCAGCGTGCGCCGCGCGATGGCGCGAGACCTCTTCTACAACGCGGGGCGCGCCACCGATGTCGCCATCGAGTGGATGCAGCGGAAGCTCGCACCTGGCGAAGCCGCCTGACAGCCGAGCCTAACGTGACGCGCCCCGACCGACTCGGCCTTCGCGCGATCGCGCGACTCCTTCGCCCCCACGCGGTGGGTGAAGGCTGGTCGCTTGCTGGCGGTATCGCCCTCGGAATAGTGGTCGTGTCGCTTCAGGTCCTGCGGCCGTGGCCGCTCAAGTGGATCGTCGATCGCGTCGGCAGCGTGGACGTCAGAGAGGTTGCCCTGCTCGCCACGGCGTACCTCGCGATCGCCGGGGCGGCCGCCGCCACGTTTTACTGGCAGACGCTGATGCTGTACGCGCTGGGGAACCGCGTGGTGTTTCGCTTCCGGACGGTGCTCTTCCGACATTTGCTGGCGCAGCCGCTCGCGTTTCACGAGTCGCGGGAGATGGGCGAGCTGCTCACCCGGGTCGTCTACGACACCTCGCGTCTCAGGCGGGGCGTCAACGGTATTTCGACTCGTATCGTGCAGGCGTCGGCGCTCTTCGTGGCCACGATCGGCATTCTCTGCTGGGTCCATCTGGGGCTGGGGATTACTGTGGCCGTTGGTGGCACGATTACGCTGCTCGCGATGCGCCGCCGCGGCCGTCGAATCGCGCGGGCGTCAAAGCGTCAACGGCGCAAGGAAGGAAAGCTGGCATCCATCGTGGCGAGCGAGCTTTCCAGCGTCCGCGAGATGCAGGCGTTCGGGATCAGTGGAAGCGCGGCCGCTCGGCGGTTCGCCGCGAAGAACGGCAGGAGCCTTCGCTATGAGCAGAAAGTCCGCCGTCTCGCGGGCGGGCTGGTGCTTCGTATCGAGCTCGTGCTGGCGATGACGGCGGCCGTCGCGCTCTGGGTGGGCGCAGCCGGTGTCGCCAACGGCAGCCTGACAGCCGGCGACCTCGTTCTCTTCATCTCGTATCTGGTCGCGCTCCGTGATCCGTTCGTCGACTTCGCGAACCAGACGGCGCGCCTCGGCAGAACGGCGGCGTGCGCGGAGCGTCTCGCGAAGATCGTCGAGCGAAGCCCCGAGATTGCCGACCGCGAGGGCGCCGTCGCCGCGCCTCCGCTGCGCGGCGAGATCCGATTCGAGGACGTGACGGTTCGCGCACCGCGAAAGCTGCGGAGCGGTCGCAAGTACACGCTCCATGCTCTTGCCGGCGAGGTGCCGGCGGGGACGCGCGTGGCGGTCGTCGGCCCGAATGGCGCCGGCAAATCGTCGCTCCTGCGTCTCGTCCTCCGGCTCTCGGATCCCGAGACCGGTCGCGTGCTCATCGACGGGGCGGATCTGCGCGACTTCCAGCTCGAGTCACTGCGCGGGCAAGTGAGCACGGTCTTCCAGGAGAGTGTACTCCCCGGACTGACCGTCGCTCAGAACATTGCGCTTGGCACGCCTAACGCGACACCCGCGGAGATCGAGGCCGCCGCCCGTGCCGCCCGCGTGCACGATCTCGTCGAGCGGCTCCCCAAACGATATGAAACGCGAGTGCGGCAGCGTGGGCGGCTGCTTTCCGGGGGCGAACGACAACGCCTGGCGATCGCGCGCGCGGTTCTGCGCAACGGCCGCCTCTGGCTTCTCGATGAGCCCACCACCGGGCTCGATGCCGAAGGAGCGAGCGACATCACGCGGTTGTTGCTCGATCTGACACGCGGGCGCACGACGCTCTGGATCACGCACGATCCGGGGCTCGTCCGCCAGCTCGATCACGTGCTCGCGCTCGATCGCGGCACGCTCGCTTTCGCCGGTTCACCGACTCAATACCTCGCGTGGCTCGCCGGACGTTCCGCGGCGGTTCCAGGTCGCGAGCCGTTGGAGGTCTAAGATGCAGGCAATCATTCTCGCTGCCGGGTTTGGCAGCCGCCTCGCCCCCGTCACCGGCGGAAAGTCCAAGGCGCTGGTCGAGATCGGCGGGCGACCGATCATTCTCCACCAGCTCGAGGCGCTCGCCGATCACGGCGTCGGCCCCGTGCTCGTCATCGCCGGCCATCAGGCGGACGACGTTCAGCAGGTCGTCGGTAATCGCGCGGAGATTCTGCTCAACGAGCGCTTCGCCGAGACCAACAGCCTTCACTCGCTATGGCTCGCGCGCGAGTGGGTCAAGGGACCCTTCGTCTTGCTGAATTGCGACCTCTTCTTCGATCCGAGGATTCTCGATCGACTGCTGGAGGAATCCGGAAACGTGCTCGCGTACGATTCGACCTCGTCGCGCGGACGCGAGCAGACGAAGGTGGCCATCAAGCAGCGGCGGGTCGTGGACATTGGCAAAGATGTCCCCGCGAGCTCGGCGCGCGGTGAGAGTCTCGGGATCCTGAAGTTCGAGCGCGATGGCGCGGAGGCGATGATGCGCGTCGCCAATGAGCTGATTACCGCGGGCAACGAGAACGCGTGGGTGATCGAGGCGACGCGCGCGGTCTGCAAACAGGTTGCGCTGTTCGGTGTGAACGTCGCCGGCGACGCGTGGGCGGAGATCGACTTTCCGTATGATCTCGATGTCGCACGCCGCGAAGTATGGCCGGCGATTCACCGCGGTCGCTGGCGGAGGATGGTCATGTGGAAGCGCACGCGATGGGCCGCCATCGCCGCCGCTGCCGGCGCGCTGCTGCTCAGCGGCTGGGCCGCGAGCACACGCGTGGGTCCGGCCAGCATCGAGTGGGAGACGGTGCCGCTCACAGGTGGGCAGACGGCGCGCCTCGAGCGCGGCGGCGATGCGCAACAGTGGTGGCACGCCGCGCTCGGAATGCCGGTGACCGCCCAGGTAGTTGGCGACGAAGCCATCATCGAGCTGCGCCTCGTCATGCCGCAGCAGGTCGTCGATAGCCTGCGCTACGTCGTTCGCGTCACCGTCGATGGCAAGCCACTGGACTGGCGCGCGTTGACCGCCGTCGCCGACACCTCAGCGCACTTCGGGGCCTTCTCGGTGGGCGATCGGGACCGCATCCGGATTCCCCTTTCGCCCGGCGAGCATCAGCTCGGCGTCACGCTCATCGACGGGCACGCAGAGAGGATGCTGGTGCGCATTCGACATCCGGAGCGGCGGGAGGAGTAGCCGCCTACGTCAGCGTACGTATGTCGCGCGGTTGAGTTGAGGCGGATCGTTCGAGGGCAATCGGCGAATCATCGTCACCCAGAGGTCCGCATGAAGAGCCGCCCGATTGGATTGAGGCGCGCGTCGCTGGGCATTGCCGGCCTGGTGACCGTGTCGACGGCGTGCACGGCGTTCTATCCCGCGCGCGCGTCCGACCTCACGCCGAGGAGACCGATCACGGTGGCGTTCGATGAGCCACGCGACCTGGAGGCGAGACACGACACCGTCGTGTACCGGCTTTCGGCCGTGCAGTCAGTGTACGGACGAGTGGTGAGTGTGCGATCCGATACGCTCGTGCTTCGCGTGCTCGCTCTCGAGTCGAGCCAGCGCCAACCACGTCTGCCGGATGCGGCGCGAGTCACGATCGTACCGGGATCGACAGACCACCTGTCGGCGGAGCGCGTGTCACGCGGACGAACGTGGGCGCTCGTCGGTGTCACCGTCGCCGGGCTCATTGCGCTCTTCCTCGCCACTCTGGAATTCCCGACTCCGGTTCCCGGGTATTGATCGGAAGACGGATCTCAGTTGCCGAGCCTCGGTCCCGGACGGCAATGGCATGCCTACGTAGCATGGCGTATGTCCCAGTGCGTCGCTGCAGCGGAAATTGTGGCCATCATCGCAGGAGGAACTGGATGCTTCGCCTCGTTTCTGTCCTCGCACTGTGCACGGGGACGCTGGCCGCCTGCCAGAGCGCGACGGCGCCGGCTCCTTGCTCCGGGGTGGCACAGGAGGGTGAGCTTCGCGTCGTCGTGAGCCCGGCCTACGGGTTCTATGACATGTCCCTTTTCGTCGGTGACACGCTCCCGCTGGTGGCCGAGGTTCGGCCGGAAGTCGGAGCGTCGGTCGACATTTGGGGAGGTGGGGGGTGCAAGATCCACTACGGTGAAGCCTTGCCCGCCGTCATCGAGTGGTCCTCCGGGAACGTGAGCATTGCGACCGTGACCTCCAGCGGGCTGGTACGCGGCGTGGCCCGCGGCACCGCTACGATCACCGCCAGGGACGCCTCGCGGGGGATCTCGGCGCGTGTCGAGATCGGCGTGTGGGTTCGGGCTGGCGATCCGTGACGCCGGAGGCACGCGCTGCTTCCTCCCTACTCCGTCCTGGATCGGCTGAAGCTCACCGAAACGTCAGCGCCACCGTGAAGCGGGCCTGTCGATGCGATGGATCGACCCCGACGCGCAGCGGGCTGCGCACCCGCTCCCATCGCTCGGCGCGGAGGATCACCCCGAGCACGGCACCGGCCGCGGCGCCGATACCTGCCGCACGAGCATAGTCCGACCCCGACAGCTCGCAGCCGCCCAGGGGGCAGAAGTCGTCGACCACATCGTCGATGAAAAGCTCGTACAAAACAACGGTGGCACCAGCACAGCCTAACGCGTACCCGAGCACGCGTCGCCCGCTCACGTATCGCCCTCGACTGACGTCGACGCGAGCAGATGGATCCAGCACGACGGTTCGCGATGTGAGCGGCCAGGCGCTGTTGCGGATGACGAGCGTGTCTCCGCGAGCCTCGGTGAGCTCGCCGATCAGCGTCCCGCTATGGGGCGTGCGGACTCGCACGCGCGAGCCCACGGCGACTTGCAGGGCTGTGTCCGTTTGAGCGCTCGATGAAGGCGCTGCGAGAAGCGCGACGATGAGCGCGGGAATCCAGTGACGCATATGGCCCCCTCGGTTTCGTGCGAAGGCGGAACCACGGCCAGCCGGGAAGCGAGATGCACTGGCCGCCGTGATTCCGCGGACATAACGCGTCGATCAGCAGTCGATGTCCAACCGGTACCGGCTCGCTTCCTGCGTCGGTCCAACCTGTAGTTGGCTGCGCAGTGTCCCCCGGTACTGACCTTCCGAGGGCAGCTCGCGCTGAAGCTGGAACATGTACGCCTTCGCGATGCTGTTCGTCAGCGTTCCGGTGTGGATCTCCTGCACCTCGGCTGAGTAGCTCGGCTCGATTGGTGTCGGGGGCGAGGTGAGCGGATTGACCGGAGTGAGCTGGAGCGTGCCGCCGGCGCTGAAATCGGCCGTGTATTCGCCAGAGGCGTCGATGCCCGCGCGTTGCTGGAGCATTAGCGGACCCTGAACGAGCACGTAGCTCGAGGAACCCGGCGAGCAGAACGGCTTGGGCACGACCTGGTTCCAGCTCACGACGAAGCTTTCGACATCCTCGCCCGGCACGACGTCCACGCTGCGTTTCAGATCGAACATCATCGCCACGCCGCTCGATCGAATCGGAACATCCGCTGTGACGTTGGAGAGCGGTCCGCCGATCGCGGCGCGCAGTCCAACCGGTAATCCGTTGTAAATCGCCGCCCGAATAGTGTGGAATTCCGTTGGGTGGAGCGCTGGAGTTGGCGCGGGCGAGGAGTCGAGCAGGCCGGACCGCGCGAGGTCGGCCGTGACGAGATCCTGCGCGAGCTTCCAGCTGAGCACCTCGTGCTCGGTGGTGCCTGGGATCAGCAGCTCGAAGTGCACGTTACCGAGCGTCGCGGCACCGGCACGGAAGAGCCGCATGTGAAAGCGGAGGGGGCCGTACGGGCCACACTCGAGCTGCACGGCGCTGCCGAGCCATGCGCCATCAGTCGCATACGCCGTCTGCACGTTGCCAATGGCGTCGCTCCAGGTGCAGTTGAAGGGAAACGCCGCCGGAAAGCCGAACGTCGAGCGATCGCCGCTCAGGGCCATGAGCGCGGCCCGAATCTGACGGGGGTCGCGCTCGCCGAAGAAGATGAGGTTGATGGGATCCTGCGGCGCGCCGCCGAACTTTGTGCCGGTGTAAGGCCAGAGTTCGACGGAGCGTTCGCCGAGCGTCACCGCCACGACGGGCGCCGGTACGATGTCGGCATCGGCCGTTGCCCTCGAGACACGGACCGCATCGCCGTCGATCGGCGAAGCCAGAGTGGAGAGATCGTCGCTGCACGCGGCGAGCGACAGGTACAGTGTAGCCCAGGCAAGGCCGCGGAAGGTTTGCGTTGCGCACATGAGTGCCTCCGGAGCAAAGGAGAGCCGTCGGACGTCGCGCAGTTATGCAGGCGGGAATCCGACCAAACGATGCCGGCATCGCGACGCATGCACGATGCGGCAGCCGGTAAGGGACGTCTCTACGCGTTCTTACGCAGTCTCGACGCGTATTCGACGTAGCACGGCAACTCGTGATGCCGGCGGAACGGCGCTACGTAGCGCGACGTATGTCGCCTCATGCGTATACGCCGAAGATTGGCAACGTCGAGTTGTGGGTGTGGGCAGACGGTGGTCACCACACCCTTTCGCAAACAAGGAGATCGCATGTCCAGGCTGCTGCTTCTGTGCGCTGTGACCATGGTTTGCGGCTGCACCACGGCGTACCGTGTCGATCATGTGGCGGATCTGGAGCCGCGGGAGGACGTATTCGTTAGGTTCGAAAGCCCGCGCGATCTCGAGGCGAGGAGCGATACGGTCTCGTACGCACTTGCCGAGGTCCGGTCCCTCGTCGGCGGCGTCGAGGAGGTTCGTGGCGACTCGCTCCTCCTTCGCCTGTAGGAGGTTGATTCGCGTCGACTCCAGCCGGCGCTGCCACGCGACGCGCGAATCACGGTCGTTCCGGATGCGACCGCCCGCATCTCGACGCGACACTTCTCATTTCTCAAGACGGCTGGGCTGGCTTTTCTCGCCTACGTTGCCGTGGCCACGGTATTGTTCGTGTCCGATCCACCGATGCCGGGCGTTATGTGGTAGTCCCAATGGGGAATGGCCGGGCGGCACCGTACGGCGTGAATCGGACTAATGATCGCATTGTGATTCTCATTTTTTTGCCGCAAAGGACGCGAAGGATCGCAAGGGACTGCAACGACAACGCTCCGACGCGTTGAAGATCCTTCGCGCACTTTGCGACCTTTGCGGTAAAGTGACTACCGGGCGGCGGACCCTGCATCTCGATGCGCACCCCACCTCGCCCTGCGGTCCGCGCTGCGGCATGAGGGGGTTTTTCACGTTCGCCGGTAGCTTCCCCCACTGCTCCGGTGTCAGGATCGCCTCGAGATCTCGCGCCGCCTGCTCCGCCATGCGACGTCCCCCCTGAATGTTGTCGCGCGTACGGAACATCGTCGTCTGCGGGAACCCGGTATGTGCTTCGATGTGTTTGATCAGTCGAGCGAGTCGGGCTCGGGCAGTTTCTCATCAAGGATGTTGCGCTGCTGGGTGGCGCGGGGAGCCGTGGGAGTCCGCTAACCCATGCGTCGCGGTTGCTGAGCTTCGCGCCGCCAGAGCCGTGGCGGCAGTAGGAAGTAGGACGCGATCGCGGCGCTCAACACCAGACAGGCCACCGCGTTCAGTGCGCCGACACCGATGAGGATCGCGTAGAGGATCGGGCCGGCAGCGTATTGGCGCGCGATGGCGGCGACATCGAGGTGTTCGCGCACTAACTTCGAGCGCACCGCGTACCGCCACATGAGATTGAAGACGATCGCGATGGCGAAGAACGACGTTGCATACACGACTGCGGCCACGCGCTGGCCCGGCGCCAGGAGCTGCGTCGCCAGCACGGCCGTCGGGAACGGAACCCACGTAACACCGAGGAGCAGCAACAAATTGAGGGCGCTCAGGCCGTCGTCGTTCTTGACGATGAGTGTGAACAGTCGGTGGTGGTTGAGCCACATCACACCAATCGTCGCAAAGCTGGCGAAATAGGCGAGATACGACGGCCAAAGATGTCGCAGCTCTTCGCTCAGCCGCTGCGCACTCAACGACTCGTGGGGCGCCTTCACGACGATCTCGAGGATCAGCAGTGTGATGGCAATGGCGAAAACGCCGTCGCTGAATGCCTCGACTCTCGCGGTTTCATTTTCCATGATGCCCTCGCGCGCGTCGCTCAGGGAGCTGCTACCCGGGCGGCGGCCCGTGCATCTCGATGCGCACCGGCCCCTCGCCCGGCTGAGCGCGCCCCGGCCCCAACAGCGGGTTCTTCACGTTCGCCGGGAGCTTCGCCCACTGCTCCGGCGTGAGGATCGCCTCGAGATCTCGCGCCGCCTGCTCCGCCATGCGGCGCCCCGCCTGGACGTTGTCGCGCATGCGGAACATGGTCGTCTGCGGATCGGGATTGGCGCCGACACTCCCCAACACCTCGGCGATCTTCGCGATCGCCGAGTCGGCGCGCACCTGGAGGGTGTCGCCCTTCCCCTTGAGCGCGGCTTGCTGCTCGGGCGTGAGCGCGAGCCCAAGAGAATCGTTGAGCTCGAGCGTCCGCCGGAACGGATTCGGGATCGTCCGCCGCATGCGCTGACGGAGCTGGTCGGCGTTCATCTGACGCCCACCGGGGCCACGTACCATCGCTCGAATCTGCTCGCGCGCCGGATCCGACCCTAACGACGCGCGCACCTGCACCGCGAGCTGGAACGGCGACCGGAAGGCGCTCCGCGACCCCTGCGCCGCGCCGAACCGCTCGTTGATCTCGTACTTGAAGCTCTGCGTCGCCGGGTCGAAGCCGCGCACGTACATCAGCGTGCGATCGGGGAAGCTCGGCTGTCCCCACCCGCGGAGATCGTCGTGGAGAAGCTGATCGAGCCCGGCGAGCGCGTTGAGCGCCAGCATCGAGAAGGTGACGCGACGGTTGAGGCCCCACCGCTGCGGCCGGATGTTGAGCTGGAAGTCGAGCGACGACGACCAGGGCGCCGAGCAGGAGTTGCGCGACGCGATCGTGCCGAGCTGTGACGTGAGGCAGTCGCGAGCGCGCCGCGGAGCGCTCGAGAGCACCTGGGCCATGCCGTCGGCGAGCGCGGTGGTGTCGGCCGCGCGTGTGGGGTCATAGATGAAGGCGCGATCGTTGCGCGCGCCGTCGCCATTGACGTCACCGCCGACCATCGGGGTGAAGCGCGCGCCGGAGCTGGCGCGGACGATGGCCGAGATCTCGAAGCCGGGATTAATGGGCCACATCACCGTCCCGCTGATCGAATGCCGCCGCTCCTGGTTGCTGCGCCCCCACTCGGCCACGCGAGGGTCGCCGGCGACGGCGGACGGGCCGAAGCCGGGGGCACCTAACGTCTCATCACGCGAGCGCGTATACGTGTACGACGTGTTGAGCTGAATCAGCCGGCGCGTGAAGAAGCCGCCGATCCCGAGCGTGAGCTGGCGCGTGTCGGACCGGAGCTTCGACGTCAGCTCGTTGACGAAGCCGAAGCGCGTATCGACGCGCGACTCGCTCAAGGGAATGGCGCCGGTCTGGCTGTTGATCGAGGTCGGGCTCACGAACACCGGCCGGTTGTTCTCGGCGGCCAGACGGAAGGCGGGTTGCGGCTCCAGGTTCAGGTCGGTGGCGCCAGTCTGGCTCACCCCGCGCGCGTACGACGCATCGAGGGAGATGTTGACCCGCTGGTCGAGGATGCGCCGGCTCACCCCTAACGATGCCCGCCATGCCCGAGGTGCTCCGAAGTCGGGATCGAAGACGGTGACGTTCGGCACTGGAACGCGCACCGGAATCCCGGGGCTCGGTGCCAGCAGACACTCGGTCGGGATCGTCGAGGGATCAGCGAGGTAGGCCGACCAGTCCGGAGTGGGCACGCCACCACCGGTGCAGGAGAGCTGCGACTGGCCACTCGAAAGACCGGTCGCCTCACGAGCGAGCCCGAAGTAGTTCATCGGCGCGCGCCCCCGGAACTCGCCGACTCCGCCACGAATGGTCAACCTCGGCGCTCGGAAGCGGCCCTGCTGGCGGTTCTCGACGAGCCCGGGCATCCAGGTAAAGCCGATGCGCGGGCTCACGTGCACTTCGGACGGAAAGCGGTCGGTGCGGCGACCGAACGCCTGCTCCACGGTCGCGTTGTACGCCGGCGCGTCCGGATAGCGAGACGCTTCGAGACGCACCCCGTAGGTGAGCTGAAGACGCGCGCTCTTGCGCCAGGCGTCGCCGAGGTAGAGCGCTCCGTTCTGGGCGGTGGATTTGCGCTCGCCCGCGCTGAGAGTACGCGTGAACTGCGACGGTGTGTTGGCCTCGAAGTCCTCGAGCGAATTGAACGTGAACGTCCCGTAACGATTGGGGATGACGCCCACCGTCGAACGTTCCTGGTTGAAGAGGCCGCCGAGCTTCACCCGATGTGCACCGTCGCCCGAGATCCAGGAGATTTCGTCGGAGATTTCCCGGAGCGACGTGCGTGTGACTTGCGGGAGCGACGGATTGCCGCCGAACTGGAGCGTGGTGATTCCGCCGGTGATCGTGTCGCGTGTGATGACGCGGCCGTCCGGGATGGTGATGTACGGATCCGCGTCGCGACGGTCGGTGGACTGGTACGCCCGCAGCTCGTTGATGAAGGAGCCGAGCTGCGACGTGAGGGTGAGCATCCCACCGCCACCAATGTTGTCCCCTTCCCCACCGTTGTTAGGCACGGCGAGCGGGGCGATGCGCGTCGCCTCCTGCGCCGACCAGCGGATGTCGCCGCGCGCCATCAACGTGTGAGACTCGTTGAGCCGATAGTCCGCGCGGACGAGCGACGAGATGTGGTCGACGAGCGCGTCACGCGGGATACCGGGGAGCGTGGCCGGGATCCCGTAGCCATTCATGGCGCCGAGGAAGCGGTCGACGAGCGCCGGGTCGGTGCCCAACCGCTGGAGCGTGACGGAATCGGCGGAGAGGAGCGACATGAGGTCGGTCGTGCGGCGCGAGAGGGTGAACGCGCCGAAGGCGAACGCCTTGTCCTTGACGATCGGCAGCCCGAACCCGCCCGATAGCTGGTTCTGCCGGTATTTGCTGGAGAACGACTCGGCGTCCTCGACGAACTCGAGGGACGGATCGCGGAACGAGTAGTTGAGAACCCCCTGCTTCATGTTGGTGCCGCCGCGCGTCGTCGAGGCGATCATGCCGCCGGTGAACTGTCCGCGGCCGACGTCGTAGGTGCTGGTGATGACGCGCGTGTTGCGCAGCGCTTCCTGCGGTACGTTGCCGGCGCCGAAGGAGAGGCCGTCGAGGGTGATGTTGTTCTGGTCCGACGGTTGTCCGGCGATGGAGAATGCCGCGGGAGTGGAGTCGGTGCCGGCGATGCCGATAACGCCGGGCGCGAGCGTGGCGAGGTCGTTGAGGTCGCCCGCGTCGACGGGGAGGCGCGTCGTCATGCCCGAGGGAAGCATTCGTTCGGTGTTGCCGGCCTCGGGCCTCGGTTGTTGCGGTCTTTGTTGACCACGGACTACCACGGGGGCGAGCTCGTACGCTTCGGCGCGGGACATCTGGACGTTGGCGACGAGGCGGTCTTCGTCGGCCTGGCGCTGGATGGTGGTCTGGAACGGCGCCATGCCGAGGTAGGTGACGCGGAGTGTGTAGGTGCCGCCGCCGTCGGGGAAGACGATGGCGTATTGGCCCTTGTCGTTTGTCAGGCGGTTTCTCGTGATGCCCGACTCGGTCGACGTGACTTCGACGCGGGCGTTCTCGATGGGGAGGGAGTCGGGGCCGGTGACGCGGCCGAGGATGATGTCGGTGGTTGAGCCGACTTGGGCGGTCAGCCGAGCGGGCGTAAACGCAAACGTTGTAGTCAGAACGAAGGCTG
>DASTYE010000122.1:0-7458 GCA_035765135.1 Gemmatimonadaceae bacterium
AAGCTGCTTTGGCCCTGTGCGGGGAGAGCGACCGGCGCCGGGAGCGATCCGGCCGTTACAGTCCAATCCGTGTCATCCGTGATGAACCCCTGGGTTCTTGATGCCAGTTCTTGATGCCAGTTCTTTGATGCCCTCGACTACGGCACCCGGCGCGCGGCCGCCAGCTGGTTGACCACATCCCACTGGAAGCGGACGAACCGGTGCAGCTCGCTCTCGAGGATGCGCTCCTGGTCGCTGTGCGCGGAGAAGCCCTTCGGACCATCCTCGATGTCGGTCGCCGGACCGATCCCGTAGCACTGCATCCCCTTCGCGCGCAGGTACGCCATGTCGGTCGCGCCGGTGCTCATCGTCGGCAACGTTCCCGACTCGTAATGCTTCGTGACCGCGCGCTCGAGCGTGCGAAAGGCCTCGGACGTCAGGGGCGTGATCGCGGTCGTCGGCCGGACATCGCGTCGCGCGTAGGCGACCGTGACCGTCGTGTCCCCGATCAGGTTCTTGATCGTCGCCAGAAACGCGGGAACGTCCTCGTCGGGGAGCATGCGCACGTCGAGCGTCGCCTTCGCCTCCGACGGGATGACGTTCACACGATAGCCGCCCTGCATGATGTTCGGTGACACCGACGTTCGGATCATCGCCGCATGCCGAGGCTCGTTGGCGACCAGGTAGGCGTCCGCGGCGGCTGCCTTGGCGGCGTCATTGCCAATGAGCGCGCGATAACGCGCGGCGTCCTCGGGCGTCGAGATCGACGCCAACCTCTGGAAATAGGCGCGCGTGATCTCGTTCAGCCGCATCGGGGCCCGCCACGCGCCGACCTTGGCGACGGCGGCCGCGAGATGCACGATCGCGTTCCCCTGGAGCGGAACGGAGCCGTGACCTGACGGGCCCTTCGCCGTCAGCTCGATCGCGCGAGGAATCTTCTCGAGCGTCTGCACGGACGCATATCTGACCGTACCCCCCGCGCGCGCGACACCACCGCCCTCGGCAAGACAGTACTCGGCGTCGATCGACGGGAAGTGCTCGCGCGCCATGAACTCGATCCCGACGCGCGTCGAGCCCTCCTCCCCCGCCTCGGCGAGGAAGATGACGTCGCGATCGAGCGGGACGTTGAGACGCTTGAGCAGCAGCATCATCATGAGGCCGGCGGCGACGTTGTCCTTGTCATCGACCGCGCCGCGCCCATAGACATAGCCGCCGGCGCGCGTGGCGCTGAACGGCGGGTGCGTCCACTTCGTGGGGTCGACGTTGACGACGTCGGTGTGCGCCATGATGAGCACCGGCCGCTTCGACCCGTTCCCTTTCAGCCGCGCGACGAGATTGGGACGGTGCGGCTCGAGCGAGAACATCTCGACGGGAATGCCTTCCTTCTCGAGCACCTCCTTGAGGTACTCCGCCGCCTCTCGCTCGGTACCGGGCGGATCCGACGTGTCGAACCGGAGCAGCGCCTGAAAGTGCTGCATGGTCTCGGCCTCGACCTGTGCCCAATCCAGCGCGTTAGGCTGTTGTGCGGCGGCGGTTGCCGAGACGGCGATGGCGGCCGTGATGACGAGTGTTGTGGTGCCACGCATTCAGATTTCTCCTGTTTTTTGAGCGCCGGGGCCGACGGAACCGCAGATGGCCGCCGAAGGTTTGATTGGCCGCACATGAACGCAGATAACGCAGATTGCACTCGGTGTCCTGATGGAACTTCCTCTCGCTGGGAATCGTCCACACCGCTGAAGTTTCTGCGTCCTTCTGCGTTCATCTGCGGCAAGAAAAGGCAGCGCTGCGGCCCCCTGCGGTTCCAAACGGCCCGCCACGAAGAACTACGGAGCCCGATCGACAATATCAGCCTGCGCGGCGACTCGGGCCGGCAGCCATCGCTCGAAAAGCTCGAAGATTCGACGGTACTCGTCGGTCCAGGAGTCCGGACGCACGAAGCCGTGATCCTCCACCGGGTACACCGCCATTTCCCACCCCGTCTTCTGCAGCTCGATGAGCCGCTGGGCGAGTCGCACCACATCCTGGAAATGCACGTTCACATCCACCATGCCATGCGCGATCAACAGCGGATCACGCAGCCCCTCCGCGAAATAAATCGGTGATGAGCGGCGGTACGAGAGCGTGTCGGACTGCGGAAGATTGAGGATGCGCGAAGTGTACGGATGATTGTAGTGCTGCCAGTCGGTGACGGACCGCAACGCCGCGCCCGCGCCGAACCACTCGGGCTCGGTGAAGAGGGCCATCAGCGTGATGAATCCGCCATAGCTTCCGCCGTAGATGCCGACGCGCTCCGGATCGATGCCGAATTCCTTCTGGAGATACCGCGAGCCATCCACGTGGTCCTGGAGGTCACGTCCACCCATGTGGCGATAGACCGCAGTCCGCCAGTCGCGCCCATAGCCGGCCGAGCCGCGATAGTCGATGTCGAGCACGACGTAGCCGCGCGAGGCGAGGAAGTGGTTGAACATGTACTCGCGGTAGTATGTGGACCACCAGTTGTGCACGTTGTGCAGATAACCGGCGCCATGGACGAAGATGACGCCAGCGCCGTTAGGCGTGCCGCCGACATCCGCCGGACGGTAGATACGCGCCGGCACCGGAACGCCGTCCGACGCGGGAATCATGACGATCTCCGGCTTGATCCACTTATGCGAGAGCCAGTCCGGCGTCGGAGAGGTGGTGAGCTGCGCGATCGTCGGGTTCGGCGCCAGCGTGCCGACGTAGATCTCCGGCGGACGATTCGCGGTGGAATGCAGATCGGCGATGAGCCGCGCGTCCGGCGAAACGGTCACGTCGTGACGACCGGCTTCGCGGGTGATTCGCTCGGGCGTGCCGCCCGCGACCGGCATCCGATAGAAGTGCTGTTCGAACGGTGACACCTCGCTGGTGTGCAACCAGAACCATCGCTTGTCCGGGGACAGCTCGGCCTCGGTGACCTCCCACTTTCCTTTCGTCAGTTGACGCCGCCCCTGGCCGTCGGCGCCGACGGTATAGAGATGGGCGTAGCCGTCGGCCTCGGACACGAACCAGATGCGCCGATCGTCGGCCCAGCCCGCGCACCCCTGGCACGGACCACCGATCCACGCGCTGTCGCGCAGTACGTCGACGGTCTTGAGCGCCCCGTCGGTGACGCTGATGGTGTGCAGATAGCGCGTCTTCCAGTCGTTGGTGACGGCCGAGACGAGGGCCGCGGTGCCGGCATCGTTCCATCCGCGAACGCTCACCTGGGCGGCGATGCGAGTCGTGTCGTCAGGCACGATCCGGAGCCACTTCACATCTCCCGATGGAAGCGACACGAAGGCCACGCGGCCGGAGTCCTGCACGTCCCCGACCTTCGTGCGCACGCGAAGCTCCTCGGTGTACCCGGTACGCGTGACGTACTGTGGAATGATCGTCTGCCGAGCGCTGTCGGCTCCGCGGATCGTCGTCACGAGGAGCAGGGCGCGCGCGTTAGGCGAGATGCTGATGGTGGCGACGCGCTCCCCGCGCTTCAGCCAGAATGGCTTCGTCCGCAGTGAGTCGCGGCGCTCGCGCTCCGCCTTCTCGATGCTGTCGCGTCGCAGCTGATCGCGAATGACGTCGAACAGTGCGCTCTGCTCGCGCTGAAGCGCGCCGCGCATCCCTTTCGGCGTGGAGTCGCGCGGCGGCGTCCCGGTGCGAATGTCCGTCAGCTGCCGGACGGTGCCGTTGACGAGATCGATCGAGAACGCGTTGTCGTTGCGCAGGAAGAACACGTGCTGTCCGCCGGCATCGAACCTCGGCGAGGACTCGCGGTCGCGCGTGTCGGTGAGGCGCCGAACGGTGGAGCGGCGCATGTCCACGACGTAGATGTCGCCGTCAGATTCCACCGCCCGGAACAGGCGGTCGCGCGACAAATCCCCGTCGGCCACGAGCGGCGCGAGCGTATCCATCTGCGCGTTGGTCAGCCGCTCCGCACGCGATCCGGCCACTGCCCGCACCCGAAACGGCTTCAGATCCTCATTCCACGCTGTCCCGGGTTCGACCCAGCGGAAGTAAATCCAGCGTCCGTCGGGACTCCACGTGATGTTCTGCGGTGGACGCCCCACCAGCTCGGGGCCGCGCATGGTGTTCCTGATGGAGAAGTCGAATTGAGCGGACGCCGCGGTGCGCTGCGCGGCGGCCGGCGCCGCGGCGACGAGCAGGAGTGCGGTGCGCAGGAGGAGACGCATGAGACCTGAGCGCGGTTCGAGGGAAACGGGATTTCAAGATGCCACGGGGGCGGGCGAGGAGCCAGATGCCTGGACGAACGAGGAACGATGGACGAGGACTCAAGAGCCAACGAGGAATGATGGACGAGGACTGAGGATTTCAATTTGACCCACCTGTTGTTCAATCGAATTCCTCGGTCCTCGTCCATCGTTCCTCGTTTGCCTTAGGCCATCGTTCCTCATCCGCTCGAAGACGGGCGCGTTGACTGGGCCCTCCTCGAGAGTGATATTGAATGATCACGCTCCCTGCCTAGAGGTCGCCTCACGACCTTCCTCCGGACACAGAGCATTACCTCGCGCCGCGTTACGCGAGCTCTTCACCAAGGAGGAGAGATGCAGCACGTCATCCGGTACGAGGGCGGCTACGAGCGGAACTTCGGGACGCTTCGCTCTCACGGGAACGAGTACGAGGGAGACGACGGGGGCCGTCACATCGCGCCACCGTGGCCGAAGGCGGACGGCGTTCGCTTCAGCTTCATGGAGCAACCGGGCAAGCGCTTCGTCGCGGTCCGCGTGCAGTTCGGTCCCGATGACGTCGTACTCCGCCATCCCGTCCGCCTCGATCCGCAACGCCACCTCGGCGGCAAGCGGTTCTCGGCCACCCCTGTCACGCTCGAAGATGGTCCCGCCGGCGCGCTCTTCGGTGACATCCTCGAGTCGAATCGCGAACAACGGAAAGAGCTGATGGCGATTCGTGCGCGCGTGCGTCACGCGCTGGACGCTCGCCCCAAGGAGTAGCTGGCTGAACCACGGATCTGCACGGAGAGAACACAGAGTGTTGCATTCGGTGTGATCCGTGGTCCCGCTTCTCGGCCACCAGGTAGAGTTGCCCAACGCCGTGGCGCGTCGCATACTCTGACGAGACCGCCACGTAGACCTCACGCCACCCTTCGCACAATGCGCCACACCTCGCTCGCTCTCGCGATCGGCGTTTGCGCCACGCCGCTGTTCGCGCAGCAACCGGTACGCGCGCTCACCAACGCCGACTACGCACGCGCCGAACGGTATCTCCCCAGGACGACGCTGCCGCTGGTGACCGGTGGGTCGGTGCGCCCGACCTGGCTCTCCGACGGACGGTTCTGGTATCGCCGCGCCATTCCAGGGGGGCGTGAGGCCATCGTCGTCGATCCCGCGCGCCGAACCCGCGCGGCGACGGTGGACACGGCGTCTCTGATGAGCCGTGCGGCCGCCATTCCCCGGAACATGACGCCTTCGCCTGACGGGAAACGCGCCGCGTTCATTCGCGACTGGAATCTCTGGGTGCGCGATGTCGCTACCGGCGCCGAGAAGCAGCTCACGACCGATGGCGTGAAGGATTTCGGATACGCGACCGACAACGCAGGATGGATTCGCAGCGATCGCGCGATCCTGCTCTGGTCGCCCGACTCGAAGCGCATCGCGACGTTCCAGCAGGATGACCGGCCCGTCGGGGAGATGTATCTGGTGAGCACCGCCGTCGGGCATCCGAGACTCGATGCGTGGAAGTACCCACTGCCTGGTGACAGCGTCGTGTCGATGATCCATCGCGTCATCATCGACGTCGACGCGGGCAGCGTCGTCAGGCTGCAGATGCCCCCCGACTACCACCGCTCCACGGTGTGCGACCACATCGTGTGCGAGGGGACTCGGCTCGCCGATGCGCAGTGGAGCCCCGATGGCTCGCGGCTCGCCTTCGTGTCCTCATCTCGCGACCACAAGGTAGCACAGCTGCGTGTCGCCGACGCGGCCACAGGTTCGGTGCGCGACGTTCTCGAGGAGCGAGTCGCGACCTACTTCGAGTCGGGGAGCGACCACGAGAACTGGTACGTGGCGTGGTCCACGAACGACGTGCTCTGGTTCTCGGAGCGCGACGACTGGGGGCACCTCTACCTCTACGACCTGACGAGCGGGAAGCTGAAGAACCGCGTCACGTCGGGCGACGGGAACGTCGCGGAGCTGCTTCGCGTCGATGAGAAAGCGCGAACGGTACTGTTCGTCGGCAATGGGCGCGAGCGCGGTCGCGATCCCTACTTCCGGCATCTCTATCGTGTCGGATTCGATGGACGGAACCTCCGCCTCCTCACTCCGGAGGATGCCGACCACGACGTGATCATCTCGCCGTCGGGAACGCATTTCGTCGACAACTGGTCGAGGCCCGACGTTCCGCAGACGTCGGTGCTGCGCGACATGAACGGCCGCATCGTCGTGCAGCTGGAGAGGACCGACATCGCGCGTCTCGTCGCGACCGGATGGACGCCGCCGATTCCTTTCTCGGTGAAGGCGCGCGACGGGAAGACCGACATCTACGGCCTCATGTACCGGCCGAGCAGCTTCGACTCGACGCGAAAGTACCCGATCATCGATCACCACTATCCGGGGCCGCAGGGCGGGAGCGTCGGCAGCCGCAGCTTCTCGCCAGCCCGGGGCGACGCGCGCGCGCTCGCCGAGCTCGGCTTCATTGTCATCCAGCTCGACGGGATGGGACTCCCGGGGCGGACGAAGTCCTTTCACGACGCCTATTATGGCAACATGGGCGACAACGGGTTGCCCGATCAGGTGACGGGCATTCGCCAGCTCGCGGAGCGTCACTCGTGGATCGACATCGATCGCGTCGGCATCTACGGCCATTCGGGCGGAGGCTACTCATCGGCCGACGCGATTCTTCGCTATCCCGATTTCTTCAAGGTCGCGGTGTCGCAGGCTGGCAATCACGACAACCGCAACTACGAGGATGACTGGGGCGAGAAGTGGCAGGGGCTGCTGGTGCGGAACCCGGATGGCACCACGAACTACGACAACCAGGCAAACCAGCTCCTGGCGCAGAACCTCAAGGGGAAGCTGCTCATCGCCTGGGGGACGATGGATGACAACGTGCCGCCCAACAGCTCGCTGGTGCTCGTCAACGAGCTGATCCGGCACAACAAGGACTTCGACGTCATCCCGTTCCCGAACCGTCGCCACGGCTTCGGCAACGAGCCGTACATGATGCGCCGCCGGTGGGACTACTTCGTCCGACACCTGTTAGGCGCCGAGCCGCCGCGTGAGTTCCAGTTCCAGGGCGCCGTGCCGCCGCCAGTGAGCTCGAGTCCATAGGAGGCATCCAGGTTCACAGGAGGGACGGATACCGCGAATGCGGCGGGAACGGCCGGATCGCTCCTGGCGCATTGAAGCCTCCGCGCGCCCCCACAAACATCATGTTGTTTTTGTGTTGCGGGAGGAGTGATCAATGCGCCAGAAGCCGTCTGCATAATCCGCCGCATCCGCGGGATCC
>DASTYE010000123.1:0-52774 GCA_035765135.1 Gemmatimonadaceae bacterium
AGCGGATTCACGCCTATGAACGCCGCGCCGATCTGCGCCGCCCAGTCGCTCAGCGCGCGCACATCGCCGATGTCGCCGACCCCCCAGTTCCGGCCGCTTCGCACCGCGTAGAGATTGGCCGTGAGGCCAACGGCGCGCTCGCCGCCGAGAACGGTCTGCGCATCGATGAACCGCGGCGGGACCACGACGAGTCGCTGGCGGCCCTCCGCGACCGCTCCCCGCGCCTCGACCGTTAGGCGTAGCGAGTGATATCCGAGCCCCGGGGTGCGGCGCGGCCGGATCTCGATGCGCCGACGTGGGCGAATGCCCGACCGCCCCGCCTCACGCGTGACACGACCCTGCTCATCGGTGATCTCCAGCTCCCACTCCGCGCGCGATGACCAGCCGCGCGGCAGCCTGCAGGGGATCGGCTCGCCAGCGTCCGTCGTCACCCGGACCGACGGCAGAACGCGATCTTCCTCTTCCGCACGAAGCGCCGACAGCGACCGCGCAACCGCCTCGTCGCTCGACACGTCGTACCCCATGGCCGCGAGCAGCGCGACGCGCGTGCGATCCTTCGTCGCACGTCGCTCTCGTCCGGTCTGGTCGATGTATTCGGCGATGATGCCGGCTCGGTCCGCCAGGTCGCGCAGCGCGCGCCGGCCGCGGTCGCGCGACCTACGACGTGCCATGCCCGCCCTCGGCGACGCCCTCGCCCGGCGCGTCCTCGAGCGCGAGCACGAGCGCGCCGAGCGGCGGGAGCTGCAGCGCCACGGATTGCGCGTATCCGTGGAACGGAGTGCTTTCGGCTTCGACCGTCGCGTGCATGCCGATCCCGCTCCCTCCATACCGGCGATCGTCCGTGGACATGAGGAGCGTATACCGGCCGGCTGCTGGCACGCCGATGCGGTATTGCTCTCGTGGAAGCGGGGTGAAGTTGAGGGCGACGACTACGTGATCGCGTCCGTCGTGTCGCGCGTACGAGATAACGGAATTCGCTTCGTCCGCCAGGTCGATCCAGGCGAAGCCCGAGGGGTCGTGATCGTGCCGCCAAAGCGGTGACCGTTCGCGATACAGGCGACCGAGGTCTTCGACGAAACGCAGGAGTCCCGCGCGATCGGGATCGGTGGCGAGATGCCAGTCGAGGCTCATGTCGTGGTTCCATTCGGCCCATGGAGCGAGCTCCGTCCCCATGAACAGAAGCTTCTTGCCGGGACGCGTGTACAGGTAGGCGAGCAGCAGCCGCAGGTTCGCGAGCTTCTGCCAGACATCGCCCGGCATCTTGTCGAGCAGCGAGCGCTTGAGGTGCACCACTTCGTCGTGCGACAGCGGCATGATGAAGCGCTCGTTGTACTCGTAGACCATGGCGAATGTCAGCTCGCCCTGATGGTACCGGCGATACAGCGGATCGCGCGCGAAGTAGCTGAGGGTGTCGTGCATCCACCCCATGTTCCACTTGAACGTGAAGCCGAGCCCGCCTTCCGACGCCGGCTTCGTCACGCCGGGCCACGCGGTCGACTCTTCAGCGATCGTCAGGCACCCGGGCTCTTCGGTGCGAACCGTCTCGTTGAGCTGTCGGAGGAAGGCGATCGCCTCGAGGTTCTCGCGTCCACCATAACGATTCCGGAGCCATTCGCCGGGACGCCGTGAATAGTCGAGGTACAGCATCGAGGCCACCGCGTCCACGCGAAGCCCGTCGATGTGATACTCCTCGAGCCAGAAGAGCGCGTTGGCGATGAGGAAGTTGCGCACCTCCGGCCGGCCGTAGTTGAAGATCAGCGTTCCCCAGTCGGGGTGCTCGCCAAGACGCGGATCTTCGTGCTCGTAGAGTGCGGTGCCATCGAATCGGCGGAGCGCGAAGTCGTCCTTTGGAAAGTGCGCGGGGACCCAGTCGAGCAGCACGCCGATTCCCGCGGCATGACACGTATCGACGAAGAAGCGGAAGTCATCCGGCGTGCCGTACCGCGAGGTGGGGGCGTAGTAACCCGAGACCTGGTATCCCCACGAGCCGGTGAACGGATGCTCGGATACGGGCAGCAGCTCGACGTGCGTGAAGCCGAGGCGTCGGACATGGTCAACGAGTCGTGGCGCGATCTCTCGATAGGTGAGCGAGCGGTTGTTGTCCTCGGGGACACGCGCCCAGGAGCCGAGGTGCACCTCGTAGATGAGCATCGGCTCGCGCCCGGCATCGCGGTGCGGGCGACGCTCCATCCACTCGGCGTCCCGCCACGGGTACGCCCCTTCCTCCACGACGATCGATGACGTGCCCGGCATCTGCTCCATCTTGAGCGCGAATGGATCGGTTTTCACGCGCGGCACGCCGGTCTGCGTGAGGATCTCGTACTTGTAGAGCGCACCCGGACCAATGTCAGGGATGAACAGCTCCCAGACCCCCGACGACCCCATCGTCCGCATCGGGTAAATACGTCCGTCCCACGCGCAAAAATCGCCGACGACGCTCACCCGCCGCGCGTTAGGTGCCCAGACGGCGAAGGCGACGCCCCGCGCTCCATCGATCGTGCGAACGTGCGCGCCGAGCTTTTCCCACAGCCGCCGATGCGTTCCCTCCCCGAAGAGGTGTGCATCCACCTCGCCGAGGGTCGGGAGGAATCGATAGGGATCGTCACGCTCCCACACCGCGCCGCCGGGAAAATGAAGGCGAAGCCGGTAACGCGTCGGGAGCGTCGCATTGGGCAGGAATGCCGAAAACAGCCCGGTCCCGTCCCGCTCCATCGGAACCGCGTCCCGTCCCTCGATGAGCACCTCGATCGCGCTCGCGTCGGGGTGCATGGCGCGCACGACAACGCCGCTCGTCCCCTGCACCGACAGCGGGTGGGCGCCGAGAATCGCGTGCGGATTCGGGTGGTGGCCGGCGAGGAGCTGACGCGCGGCATCCTGGTCGACCGAGGGCGGCGGCACGCGCGACGGCGCGGCGCGGCGCACCTCCGCGACCGCGCCTGCCGGCGCCGCTTCCATCGCGCGGCTCTCGTCCCCCTGGCGTGGCTCAGCGCTCACCGGACGAGCTCCGCGGGGACCTCAGCGAGGATTTCTTCGCGAGACGCTGGCTCCACGGCCAGCCGCCGGTCAGGGCCAAAGCGGAGCAGCATGAACGAGTGTGGAGCGAGCGAGACCCATCCCGCCTCGATGACGAGGAGATGCTCCTCGCGAGTGTCCACGAGCTCCGCCCACCGGCGGTCCGGCGCGATCTGGGGCAGCGTGAACTTCACCTCATCGTCCCCGGCGTTCGTCAGCAGCATCATCGTGTCGTCCTGGATGGGACGTCCGCGTTCGTCGGTATCGTCCGTCGCGTCGCCGTTAATGAGCGCGCCGAGCGCCTTGTTCCGTGGGTTGCGCCAGTCGTGGTCCGTCATCTCCTGACCGTCCGGACGAATCCACATGAGGTCCTTCGGCGCGCCATCCTTCACCGGCGCCCCCCGGAAGAAATGTCGCCGGCGGAACACCGGATGTGCATGACGAATGGCGAACACGTTTCGCGTGAACGCCAGCAGCGCCTCACGACGCTCATCGAGCGTCCAGTCCATCCACGAGATCTCGTTGTCCTGCGCGTACGCGTTGTTGTTCCCCTTCTGGGTGCGGGCGATCTCATCGCCATGCGAGATCATTGGCACGCCCTGGGAGAACGCGAGCGTGGCGATGAAATCGCGCATGAGCCGGAACCGCACATCGACGATCTTCTCGTCGTCAGTCTCCCCCTCGGCGCCCCAGTTCCGGCTCAGATTGTCGTTATGCCCATCCTGGTTGTTCTCGCCGTTCGCTTCGTTGTGCTTCTGCTCGTAACTGACGAGGTCGTACATCGTGTAGCCGTCGTGAGCGGTCACGAAGTTGATGCTCGCATACACAGCGCGCCCGGTCCCCTGGTAGATGTCGGCCGACCCCGCCAGTCGGGAGGCGACTTCGGGCACCACCCCCTCCTCCCCGCGCCAATATCGGCGGATCGAGTCACGGTATTTTCCGTTCCACTCCGCCCACCGCACCGGAAATTGTCCGACCTGATACCCGCCCGGCCCAACGTCCCACGGCTCGGCGATGAGCTTCGTCGTCGCCAGCACCGGGTCCTGCTGCATGATGTCGAAAAAGGCGCTGAGCTTGTTCACTTCCCACAATTCTCGCGCGAGGACCGGCGCGAGATCGAACCGGAAGCCATCGACGTGCATCTCCTGCACCCAGTATCGCAAGCTGTCCATGATCAGCTGGATGGTCCGGGGATGCCGCATGTTCAGGCTGTTGCCGGTGCCGGTGAAGTCGATGTAGTGCCGCGGGTTCTCCGGATCGAGCCGATAGTACGCCTGGTTGTCGATTCCGCGAAGCGAAAGCGTGGGGCCGAGGTGGTTCCCCTCTCCGGTATGGTTGTACACGACGTCGAGAATGACCTCGATGCCGGCGGAGTGGAACGTCTTCACCATCGACTTGAACTCGTGCACCTGGATGCCGCGTCCGCCACTGGCGTATCGCACATCGGGCGCGAAGAAGCCGATCGAGTTGTAGCCCCAGTAGTTCGTCAAGCCCAGCTCGTGCAGGCGCCGATCGACGACGAACTGATGAACGGGCAGCAGTTCCACGGCCGTCACGCCGAGTGAGAGCAGATAGTCCAGCACGTCGTCGTACACGAGGCCGAGGTAGGTCCCGCGCAGGTGCTCGGGAACCTTCGGATGCCGGACCGTCATTCCCTTGACGTGACACTCGTAGATGACGGTGCGATTCCACGGAATGCGCAGCGGCCGGTCATTCCCCCACTCGAACGCCGAGTTGATGACGACGCTCTTCGGGACGCCTCCCGCTGAATTCTGGTTGTTCATCTCGAGATCCCCGCCGGGACTTCCGATCTTGTAGGCGAAGATCGCATCGCTCCACGCAATTCGTCCGCTGATCGCCTTGGCGTACGGGTCGATGAGCAGGTTGGCCGGATTGAAGCGATGCCCCTTCTCCGGGGCATACGGACCGTGGACGCGGTACCCGTAGAGCTGCCCCGGACGGACATCGGGCATATAGCAGTGCCAGACGTGATCAGTCGGCTCACGCAGCGTGATCTTGTGTGTCTCGGTCGCATCGTTGGGATTGTCGAACAAACACAGCTCGACACCCGTCGCGTTCTCGGAGAAGATCGCGAAGTTCACGCCCACGCCGTCCCACGTCGCGCCCAACGGATATGGCTGTCCCGGCCAAATCCTCATCGATCTTCCTCCCGTGCGTAGATGCTCGCGCTCCAGGGCGGCACCGCGACCGTCGCGTCCGCCGCACCTTCATTCGGTATCCTCGCCGGCGCCTCACCGCATCCGGCGTATGCCTTCGCGTCGGTGGACAGAAGCAGGTTCCACGCCCCGGGGCTGCTCGTTGCGGCGGGAACATGACGTGCCATGTCACTGAGGTTGAAGAGCGCGAAGAGGGGACGGTGCCGCTCGCTCACGAGCTCGAGCGTGATCCAGCCGTCGGTCTCATCGTACGCGACTCTCGCCTCAGTGCTCCCCGGCCGGAGCGCTCCTTCGCCCCGGCGAAGCCGAAGCAAATCTCTGTAGAGCGCTCGATGTCGCTCGTGCTCCGCCTTCTGGAGGCGGCGCCTATCGAGGCGCGCTCGCTCGAACGTCTCCGGAGCCTGCGGATCGGGCACCTCGCCCTTCCACCCGAAGTGCGCGAACTCCTTTCGCCGCCCCTCGCGAACCGCCTCCACCAGTGTGGGATCGCCATGGCTCACGAAATAGGGAAAGGGATTTGTCTCGCCGTATTCTTCGCCCATGAACAGCAGCGGCACGTACGGCGACAGCAGCACGAGTGCTGCCGCGAGCCCGCTCTTGCGCAGTCCGACGATCGTCGCGAGCCGGTCGCCCTGCGCGCGATTGCCGACCTGATCGTGATTCTGAATGCAGACGACGAACCGATCCGTCGGGATCCCGGTCGGCGGCGCGCCGTGCTTCCGCTTGCGGTGCTGCGAATAACGTCCGTCGTACACGAACGGCGTGCGCAGCGCGTTCGCGATGGCGTCGAGCCCGCCGAAATCGGCATAGTACCCGTCGCGCTCACCCGTTAACGCCGCGTGGATGGCGTGGTGCAGGTCATCCGCCCATTGGCCGTCGAGTCCGTAACCGCACTGCTCCGACTCGCGCACCACCCGCGGATCGTTCAGATCGCTCTCGGCGATCACGAACGCGCGTCGCCCGAGGAGTGCGGCCTGGGCATGGACGGCGTCGCCGATGTCCCTCAGGATGTGGCGCGGCGAAAAGTCGAAGATTCCATGGATGGCGTCGAGACGAAGCCCATCGATGTGGAATTCGGTGATCCAGTACAGCGCATTGTCGACGATGAAGCGGCGCACCTCGTCGCAATGAGCGTCGTCATAGTTCAGCGCTGGCCCCCACGGGGTCGTGTAGCGGCCGGTGAAGTACGGCCCGAGAGCGTTGAGATAGTTGCCCTCCGGCCCGAGGTGGTTGTAGACGACATCCAGGATGACGGCGAGACCTTCCGCGTGCGCGGCATCGACGAGCGCGCGGAGCTCGTCCGGCCCGCCATACGTGCTCTGCGGCGCGTACAGATGAACTCCGTCGTATCCCCAGTTGCGCGGGCCGGGGAACTCGGCCACCGGCATGATCTCGATGGCGGTGACACCTAGCTCGCGCAGCTCTCGCAGATGGGGGATGACGCCTCGAAAGGTCCCTTCCTCGGAGAACGTCCCGACGTGCAGCTCGTAGATGATGGCATCGGCCATCTCGAGGCCGCGCCACGTGGAGTCGCGCCAGCGATAGCTCGCCGGATCGACCACTCGTGACGGGCCGTGCACGCCGCGCGGCTGGTAGCGACTGACGGGATCGGGAACGACCTGCTCGTCCAGGACATAACGATAGTCCGTGCCTGCACTCGCTTCGGCCACCGTCCTCTCGAAGACGCCATTGCCTGACGAGGCGAGCCGATGAGTGCCGCCACCCTCGAGTCGCACCGCGACGTGTGTCGCGCTGGGCGCCCAGACCGAAAAACGTACGCCCTCGGGGACGATCGTTGCCCCGCGAGCGAGCGACCAGGACGCCGGCATTACGAATCCCCTCGCGCGCCAGAGGAGCGCGTCCGAAACCGCGATGTCACACCACGCAGCGGGATCCACACCCACGTCGGCCGATTGTTGAGCTCGTATGCCAGCTCGTAGAACAGCTTCTCGACCTCGAACAGCTCCAGCAGCACGTCGAGACGCGCGCGCGCGTGAGGAAGGAACCGAGGATGCTCCCGCCCTTCCGGGAGGTAGCCGCGCAGGAACGCCTCGCGCAGCGAGCGCTCCCATCGAGCCGCGCGCCGTTTGGCGTTCCGCTCACCGATCTCCTCTCGCACCGCATCGGCGCAGGTCGCCGCCGCGTACGCGAACGAGCGCAACATCCCGGCGACGTCGCGCAATGCCGAGTGCTTCGCTCGCCGCTCGTCGAGGGGCCGAGCCGGCTCACCCTCGAAGTCGATCACCATGAAGGCGCCGGCACCGTATTCGAGCACCTGACCCAGGTGATAGTCGCCGTGGTGCCGCATGCGCATACCGACGTCGTCGCCGATCTCCGCGAGCCAGCCTTCGATGCGACCACTCGCCGCCTGGCGCCGGCCGAGAGCTGCCTTCGCATCATCTGTCACGTCGGCTGGAAGCGAGCCGCTCGCGAGACTGCGCTCCAGGAGCGTCAGCGCATTGTCGCTCGCTTCCCGCACACCGCTCGCCCAATGCGCGAGATCGGCGGCCGTCGCCGGCTCCGGCGCGAAGGCAGCGTCGCGCTCATCGGAGGCGAGCGCCACGTGCATGGCGCGCGTCACCTCCCCCAATGCCGCCGCCTCCGCGGCGAAGGGGATTCGCGCGCGGCGACGAGCGAGCATCCCCTCGCGGCCGCGCTCGATCACGACGCTCCACGCATCGCGCGACCCCGCGAGGAATCGCTGCAGGATGGCCGCGACCTCGCCGCCGCCTGGCGAGTCGAAGCGGACCTCCGCCAGGAGCTGCGGCGTGTGCGGGAAGTGCGCGCGCGTCGTCAGGAAACGGGCCACCTCCGCCTCGGGGTGCTCCCCTCGCTCGAGGCGCCGGAAGAGCTTCATGATCGCGGACTCACCGAAGATGAGCGAGGTGTTGCTATACTCGGTTCCTGCCAGCCTCAGCGGGGGCAGCTCGTGAGGCGGAGACCCGATCCACTCCGGCACCCACCGAACGTTTGGGGCTGAGAGCGCGGCGCCTTTCGCAATCGCGTCGCGCACGAGGTCGCGGAAGCGCTCGTCCTCCAACCCTTCGCGCACCTCATCTCCGCGTACAGAGAGCGTGAGCTGATACCGCTCGATGCCGTCGCGCAGCGCGACATCGACGCGCACGATCCATCCCGCGTCGCCCACCGGGATCGCGTCGACGACCTCCGCACTCCGTGGCTCCCGCCCCTTCGCGCCGAACCACCGCCGTGTCGTGAGAAAGCTCAGCAGGCGCTCCGATGACAGGTCGCGCACGACATCTTGTCGCGACCCGCGCGCCGCCTCGCCTCCCGGGCCCGTTCGAGGTCCGACGTCCCCGCGCATCACTTCGGCTTCTGAAACGTCGCGACTTCCTCGGCCCGCACGATGCGGAACCAGAGGAATCCGTGCGGCGCCATCGTGAAGAAGTAGGGGAGATCGCCGATTGCCGGAAACGCCTCGCAGCTCCACAGCTCCACCGGTACCTGTCCCGAGAACTCCCTCAGGTCGAGCTCCACCGGCTGCGCATATCGCGACAGATTGTTGACGCACAATACGACTTCATTCTGATAGCGGCGCAGGAATACCAGCACTCGCTTGTTCGTCGGATGGAGAAATTCCTGCGTTCCGCGGCCGAAGGCCTTTTGCGCCTTGCGAACGCCGATGAGCCGTCGCATCCACCGCAACAGCGACGTCGGTGTTCGCTCCTGGGCTTCGACGTTGATCGTGTGATAGCCGTACGGCGGATCGACGATGACGGGCGAGAACAGCGCGGCGGAGTCGGCCTCCGAGAACCCGGCGTTCTTGTCGTCGCTCCACTGCATCGGCGTGCGAACGCCATTGCGATCGCCGAGGTAGATGTTGTCGCCCATGCCGATCTCGTCGCCGTAGTACACCACCGGCGTCCCCGGCATCGACATCAGCAGCGCGTTCATGAGCTCCATCTGGCGGCGGCCGTTCTCCATCAACGGCGCGAGACGCCGCCGGATGCCGAGGTTGATGCGCATGCGCTTGTCACGCGCATACTCGCGGTACATGTAGTCGCGCTCCTCGTCGGTCACCATCTCGAGCGTGAGCTCGTCGTGGTTCCGCAGGAAGATCGCCCACTGACAGTTGTCCGGAATCCTCGGCGTCCGCGCCATGATCTCGACGATCGGCGTGCGGTCTTCCCGGCGCACCGCCATGAACATCCTCGGCATGAGCGGGAAATGGAACGCCATGTGGCATTCGTCCCCGTCGCCGAAGTACGGGCGCACGTCCGCCGGCCACTGATTCGCCTCGGCGAGGAAGATGCAGTTGGGGAATTCCTCGTCGAGCGCGGCACGCAACCGCTTCAGCGTCTGGTGCGTTTCCGGGAGATTCTCGCAGTTCGTACCCTCGCGTTCGACGAGGTATGGGATCGCGTCGAGCCGCAACCCGTCGACGCCCATGCGCAGCCAGAAGCGCATGACGTTGATCACCGCCTCGACGACCTGCGGGTTCTCGAAGTTCAGGTCGGGCTGGTGGCTGAAGAACCGGTGCCAATAGAACTGCTGCGCCACGCCGTCCCATGCCCAGTTCGATTTCTCGGTGTCGGTGAAGATGATGCGGGCGCCCTGGTACTTGTTGGGATCGTCGCTCCACACGTACCACTCGCGCTCGGGAGAGCCCTTCGGCGCCGCGCGCGCGCGCTGGAACCACGGGTGTTGGTCCGAGGTGTGGTTGATCACCAGCTCGGTGATGACGCGGATCCCGCGATCGTGCGCTTCGCGCAGGAAGATCTTGAAGTGCTCGACGAGCCCGTACGTCTCGTGGATCTCCTCGTACGACGCGATGTCGTAGCCATCATCCTTCAACGGCGAGGGATAGAATGGCAGCAGCCAGATCGTGTTGACGCCAAGCGTCTGCACGTAGTCGAGCTGCGACGTGAGACCGACGAAGTCGCCGTAGCCGTCAGCGTTGCTGTCGAAGAACGCCTTCACGTGCGTCTGGTAGACGATCGCGTCCTTGTACCAGTCGGGGTCGGCGGAGAGCGGCTCCGCCGGCATCTTCTCGCGCTTCACGCCGCTCCTCCGCGGTCCACCCGAAGGATGTGCGCCGGCTCGATCACCGGATCGAGCCGGACGTAGTTGCGCGCACCCCGCCACGTGAATTGCGAGCCGGTCAGCAAGTCAGTGACCGGATACGTCGCATTAGCCGGCAGGCCGAGCGCGTCGAGCGGCACGTGCACCATCGAATCGTGCGCGCGGGTCGGATCGAGATTGACGATGATCAGCAGATCGTTGGACTGATCGGGCATGGACTTGCGGTAGAACAGGACCTGGTCGTTCTCGCTGGTGTGGAACGTCAGGTTGTCGGCACGCTGGAGCGCCGGGTTCTCGCGGCGGATGCGGTTGATGCGACGAATGTCGGCGTCGAGGTTGCCCGCCTTGGTGAAGTCGCGCGGGCGAAGCTCGTATTTCTCGGAGTTGAGATACTCCTCACTGCCGACGCGAACCGGAACGTTCTCCGCCAGCTCGAACCCGCTGTAAATGCCGTAGAGCGGCGACAAGGTGGCCGCGAGAATGAGGCGAATGCGAAAGGCCGGCCTTCCGCCGCGCTGTAGATACTCGTGGAGGATGTCGGGGGTGTTCGCGAAGAGATTGCCGCGATAGTACTCGAGGACGTCCGGCGCGCTGAACTCGCGCATCCAGTCGCGGATCTCCCAGGTCGTGTTCTTCCACGTGAAGTAGGTGTACGACTGCGTGAACCCGAGCTTCGCGAGATAGAGCAGTCGTTTCGGACGGGTGAATGCCTCCGAAAGAAATACGACATCCGGATCGGTCTTCTTGATGTCGGCGATGACCCATTCCCAGAACGCGAACGGCTTCGTGTGGGGGTTGTCCACACGGAAGGTGCGAACGCCGCGCGCCATCCAGAACCGGAAGATCTCGAGGCACGCATTCCACAATGCCTCACGATCCTCCGTCCAGAAATTCAGCGGATAGATGTCCTGGTACTTCTTCGGCGGATTCTCCGCGTACTGGATCGTCCCGTCCGGACGGATCTTGAACCAGTCGGGATGCTCGCGCACCCAGGGATGATCGGGTGACGTCTGCAGCGCGTAGTCCAGCGCGACGTCGAGGCCAAGGTCGTTCGCGCGCTGCACGAAGCGCTCGAAATCAGCGAGCGTCCCGAGCTGCGGATGCACCGCGGTGTGCCCACCTTCCTCGCCGCCGATCGCCCACGGGCTCCCGACGTCGTCAGGGAGCGGCTCCAATGTGTTGTTCTTTCCCTTGCGGAAGGTCTTTCCGATCGGGTGGATCGGCGGGAGATACACGACGTCGAACCCAAGCTGCGCGATGCGGGGGAGCTGTCGCTCCGCATCGGCGAACGTGCCGTGACGCTTTGGATCTCCCGACTGCGAGCGCGGAAACATCTCGTACCAGGCGGCGAACGCCGCGCGCTCACGGTCGACGGTGATGAGGAGCTGACGTGCGTACTCGGTGAGGTCCTCGCGCGAGGGATGCTCGGTCACCAGCGCGTGAAGCCTCGCGTCGAGCGCCGCGCGTGCGCGCTCCGCTACGGGGATGCTCGTATCGCGCAGCGTCTGCGCGCCCTTTGTCAGCGATGCGCGAGCCGCGCGGTCCTTGCACCCGGTGGCCGTTCGTTCGAGAATCGCGCCGCCCTCGAGCAGCTCCACCGATACATCCTGCCCCGCCGCGACCTTCTTCTCGAGCCCGGATCGCCACGTACCGAACCCGTCGGTCCAGGCCTCGATCGTGAAGCGCCATTCGCCGATGCGATCGAGGGAGAAGGCCCCGGCCCACTGGTCGGCGTCGGGATCGTACGGCATCGCGACGTACGACCACTCCCCTTCACCGGGACCGCGATACCGGACGCGCGCCGCGAGCTGGTCGTGCCCCTCCTTGAAGATGTCGGCCGAGACGAGGCAGGACTCACCAGCGACGCGCTTGGCCGGGAAGCGTCCGCCGTCGACTTCCGGTCGTACGCGCTCGATGACGATCGGCGCCAGCGCGCGCGAGCCAGCGGCTCGCGAGGCACGGCGCGGGGTTCGTGTGGGTGCCGACATGACGTGCTGTGGGGGAGATACCGGGCAACTGCGCTCGTCGACGGGGGTCAAGCAAGTTCCAGTCCGACCGTTGCACCGGCGTGGGGTCCTTTGCGCACCGCGTCATACAGTGACAGGAACATGCACACAACTGCTCCCGGCCGCGAGACGCGCCGGAGTGTCATTCACTCGTTCGGACGTAGCACCGGAGCACTTCCGCGACACTCCAGGCCTGGGCGATACACCCCCGCGCGGTATACGGGGGCTCGGCATCGAAGATCTCGGCGAGCGAGCCGACGCCGTAATCGTCGAGGTGCGCCAACAACCCCTCCAGGAACGTCCGCGCCTCGCGTCGATGGTCCGGGTTGACCTTGAGCCACGCGTCGATCCAGGGCCCGATCAGCCAGCCCCACACCGTTCCCTGGTGGTACGCCGCATCGCGCGCGCGAAGGTCGCCGCAGTACGCGGGCTTGTATTCCGCGCACCGAGGCGACAGCGACCGTAGCCCAAACGGCGTCAGAAGCTGCTCGCGCACGGTGCGCAGAACCGGATCCCAGCGATCGCGCTGGAGGACCGGATGGTCGAGCGAGATGGCGAACACCTGGTTGGGGCGACACTCGGTGCTGTCGCCCTCGGGCCCGTCGACGACGTCGTAGAGATAGCCGCCCTCCTCATACCAGAATCGCTCGTTGAACGATCGCCTGACGAGCGCCGCCGTCTCACCGACATCGGTCGCCTGCCTCTCGTTCCCTTCCTCGCGCAGCCATCCCGCGAGGAGGCACAGGGCGTTGTGCCAGAGTGCATTGATCTCCACCGCTTTTCCGCGGCGCGGAGTCACTACCCAGTCCTCTACCTTTGCGTCCATCCAGGTGAGCTGATACCCCTCGGCCCCTTGCCGCAGCAGACCATCCCTCGGGTCCATCCCGATCCCGAAGCGCGTTCCGCGGCGATGATGGTCGTAGATCTGGATCAACGTCGGCAGCAGCAGCGGGAGGATGGCCCGGTCGCCCGTGTACTCCAGGTAACGATGAATGCCATGGAAGAACCACAGCGTAGCGTCCGCGGTGTGATACAGCCCCACGTCGCTACCATCGGGAAAAAGATTCGGGATGAGCCCGTCGCGAACGTGCTGCGCGAACGCGCGCAGAATCGCGCCTGCCTCACGATGACGCCCCGTCACGAGGGTGAGTCCCTCGAGCGAGATCATCGTGTCGCGTCCCCAGTCCGTGAACCAGTGGTATCCGGCGATCACCGTTCGAATCTCATCACCGGTGGCCCAGGCGCGCGCACTGTCAGCCAGCCGGCCCGCCGGGACGATGATGAACTGCTCGGCGGCGAGCACCAGTTCGGCGCCGACGCCCTCGCGCAGCGCTTCGGGAGCGGCAAGGAGCAACCGACGACGGCGCTCGTGCTCCGATTGCAGCGCACTCTGCCCCGACAGTGCGCTCATCACCTCAGGTGACTCCGTGGACGCGACGAACGTCGCGCTGTCGCCGGCGCCGAGCGTTACCTCGAAGTGGCCAGGCGTCCACAGCGCGCCCTCGTACTCGTAGCCACGAGCCTCTTCCACGCGGTAGATGAAGTCGTCGGCTTGCGCGGGGTCGGCCACGAACCGGGCATTGTCATCGAGAATCGACAAGCGAAGCGGCGGCAGATCGCCCGCCTCGATCTCGTAGTGTCCCTCGGCCACCGTGAACCGATACGGGTCGGGATGCGGAGTGCTTACGGGCGCCTCGTATCCGCGGAAGTGCACCAGCGGGGTCAGCTGCAGGCGAACCGGACCCTCGGCATTGACGATTCGATACGTGAGATGAACGGTGTTCTGCCTGTGCGGCAGTACGCATCGTTTCTCGATCGTCAGGCGCGGGAGTGCGTACTCCCACACCGGCAGTCCGTGCTCGAGACGGAACTCGGACAGCCAGAGCGCGCTCGGCACCTCGAGCTTGCCGCCGACGCGCTCCTCGCCGCTGAGCGTCACCACGTCGCCATCCGGCATCACGACGCGCTCATCGACGTGGCCGAGCATCACCATGCGCCCGAGCGGATTCGGAAGGGCCGCCACGAGAACACCGTGATATCGCCGTGTGTTGACCCCCGCGACCGTACTCGACGCGTATCCACCGAGACCGTTCGTCACCAGCCACTCGCGCGCGAGAAAGGAGCCGAGTGCGTCGGTCTCGACCGGCGACACCCGAATGCGACGCGCGATGCTCGTCGTCACGGTTGATGACCCCGTCGAGGAACGAGGAGCGCGGCGCATTCGCCCGGCACGTTCAAGCGATCGCCGTCGTCGATCGGCGGCATTCCCACACCTCCGTAACGCGGATCTTCCGATGCCCACTCGAGCACCCACCGTGCCGATGGTGGCGGCGCGATGAGCGGCTCCGGGGCCGGGTCGAAGCGTAGCGGCGCACCGAGATTCACAATGAGGAGCCGGTCCGCATCCGCGGGCCCGAAAAACCGGAGCACGAAGGCAGTTGTCGAGAGGACCGCCCCGTCGATCCCGTATGCCCCCTGCGCCGCGAGCGTCGAATCCCGTCGGCGCAGCGCAATGAGGTCACGGTGCAGAGCCCACGGTTCCTCGTTACGTGTCCGCTCGGCGTGATCGAGCTTGCACCGCTCGAAGGTCGCCCGGTCAGCCGGATCCGCGAGCTGGAGGCGCACGTTAGGCTGGGCGATGCTCGGGAATTGCATGAGAAACTTCGTCCGCCCCTCACGGACCTTACTCGCCAGCTCCGGCACGTGGTCGGCGAAGTACAGGAATGGGGAGGAGGCTCCGAACTCCTCTCCCTGGAACAGCATGGGCGTCTGGGGGCCCAGCAGGAGCAATGCGGTCATCGCGCGCCATCGACCAGGCCCCGCCAGCTCATGTCCGCGCGCTCCTGAGCCCGAGTTCGCCACCTGGTCATGGTTCTGGAGAAAGTGGACGAAGCGCGCCGCATCCAGTCCCCGCGTCGGTGTCCCGCGCCGCTTGTTCTGCCAGCTGTAGAACTGGCCCTGGTAGAGAAATCCATGCTTCGCCGCGGACACGAACTCCTGGGGCGTTCCGCGATAGTCCGTGTAGTACGCCTCGGCCCTCCCCGTGAGCGCGACCGTGGCCGTGTGGTGCCAGTCGTCGTTCCAGAGGGCATCGACCCCGTATCCGCCCTCGTCAGGCAGTCGAAGTGCGCGCACGTCCTGCGGCTCGTTCTCGCCGACGATCAGCATCGTTCGTGCTCCGCCGGCCTCGCGCACGCGCGCGCAGACGTCGGCGATGATGTGCGTCTCGCTGTCGTCGAAGATGCTCTGGGTTGCGTCGAGGCGAAGGCCATCGAGATGGAACTCGTCGATCCAGTACGCGGCGTTCGCGATGACCAGCTCGCGCACCGGCTCGCACTGGGGACCGTCGAAGTTGAGAGCCGGCCCCCATTCCGTGGAATGTCGCTCGCTGGTGTAGAAGGGTGAGAACTGTGACAGATAGCTGCCGTCGGGTCCAAGGTGGTTGTACACGACGTCGAGGATGACGCCCAGCTCGAGATGATGCGCGTGATCCACGAACCGGCGGAAATCATCAGGCGCGCCGTAAAGCCTCGTGGGCGCGAACAGATCGACGCCATCGTATCCCCAGCCGAACTGTCCGGGCCAATCGGCGACCGGCATGAGCTCGATGACGGTGACGCCAAGATCGGCGAGTGCGCTCAATTCCCGCTGCGCGGCCGACCAGGTGCCGTCACGGGTGAACGTCCCGATGTGCATCTCGTAGAGCACCGCGCCCTCGAGGGTGCGCCCGCGCCACGCGTGATCGTTCCACGAAAAGGACGTCGGATCGATCACGCACGATGGGCCATGCGGTCCGTGCGGCTGGAATCGGGAAGCTGGATCGGGGAATCGCTCGTCACCATCCAGCACGTATCGGTACAGTGCACCGGGACCGACGTCCGCCGTCCCCGCGAAATAACCGCCTTCCTCGCGGGAGAGTGGGATGGTGCGCACGACACCGCCCGCGTCGTTCTCCACGGCGACGTCGACGCGGCGTCGTCGCGGCGCCCAGACCCGGAAATGCACGACCTCCGGGCCGACGACGTCAGCGCCGACGGCCAGCCTGCGCGACAATGCGCGTGTTGCCAGGGATCGTGTTACGGTTTCAGCACGACCTTCGTGCACTCGGCTTCCTTGTTCAGGGACATGTCGAACCCGCTTGACGCCTCATCGAGCGATCAAACGGCTCCTGCAGGGGGCTGCTCAAAAGGCATTCAGCGTGCCGACCGCGCCTCCCACCGTGGATTCCCCACCATGGGCTTCCCATGACGCCGCCGCGGCGGGAGTTTTGTCACAGGCCCCCGGGGTACCGGGCGCCTCGCGCCTGCCGATCCATCCGCGACGACCAATGAGAACGTTCCATCCGTCAATTCTCCTGCTTGCCTTCATCACCTTGCCGCTGCTCGCCGCGTGCCGTCGAGATGCGGGAGACGCGGCGTCCCGAAAGGCGGAGGCGGTCATAGCGCAGTCGAACGGGCTGAACTCCCTGCGCCGCGACGAGCTTCCGCAGGCGGAGGAGGAATTCAGGAAGGTCATCGAGCTCGTTCCGGATGATGCGCTCGGGTACGCGAATCTCGGGCTGACGTACATCCGCGCCGGTCGTTATGCGGAGGCGGAGCGGCAGCTCGAGCGCGCGCGCGATCTGGCGCCGAACAACGGCGAGGTCGCGTTGATGATGGCGAAGCTGTATTCGCTGACGGATCGATCCGAGGCGGCGGCTGACATTCTGGAAAAGCTGCCGCGTGGGACAGCGGACGAGGCGCGAGTAACGTACGCGCTCGCCGAGCTGGAGGCAGCGCGGCCGGCCGGGCGCACCGGCTCGCGGTATCGCGAGCTCCTGCGACGAGTACTCGAGCTCGAGCCGTCGAATGTGGCGGTGCGTCTGGATCTCGCGCGGCTGGCCGCTGCCGCCGGTGAAGCCGACAGCGCGGTCCGCCATCTCGAGGAGGTGAGACGGCTGCCACCCGAGCCTCCGCAGGAGGCACGGCCCGTCCTCGAGGAGGCGATCCAGCTGCTCCGCGCGGGACGGATCGAGCCTGCACGGGAGGCCATCGCGCGTCTCATTCGGATCATGGAGCTCACACAGGCCTATCAAAACGCACTGAACGAAGTGAAGTGGGTCGATGGTCCGCTCGTCGGGCGCCCCGTGCTGTCATTCGAGCCGCAGTCGCTGATCGAGTTGTTAGGCAGCGGCTTCCGGCCGGGGAGTCGCGACACGCTCCGCTTCATCGACGTGACCGGAGAGGCGGGACTTCCTGACGCCGGGACGCGCGCCGCTCCTGGCGCGCTCGCCGTGGGCGACCTCGATGGAGACGGGACCGAGGAGATCTTCGCCGGATCACGTCTGTATCGAGTGCAGCGCGGGTTCGTGGCGGATGGCACCGAGAACGCCGGGTTGTCGTTGGGCGACAGCGTGTCGCTCGCGGCGTTCGCCGACTTCGACAACGATGGCTGGCTCGATCTGTTCGCGGTCGCCTCCGGCGACGGACGTCTCCTTCGCAACAGCGGTAGCGGGCGGTTCGAGGACGTCACCGCCCGCGCGGGGCCGTTGGATACTCAGGGCGCGCAGCATGCGGTATTCGTCGATCTCGATCACGATGGCGACCTCGATCTGCTGTTGACCGGGGCGGAGAAGCGGCTGGTCTACCGCAACAACCTCGACGGAACGTTCACTGAATACAGTGAGCGCATGGGTCTCTCCGGGCGGGGCGATGCGCGCTCGACGCGATTCGCCGACTTCGATGGCGACGGGCGTATCGACATCTTCGTTTCGCACGCCGATGCGAGTGACGCGCTCTTCCGGAACCTCGGTGGCGGTCGATTCGCTGACGTGAGCGCGACGAGCGGGATCGCGACGAGCGGCGGCTCGGGCTCGGCCGCCATTGGCGATTACGACAACGACGGCGCGCTCGATATCTTCGTCGCCAGCCTCACCGGCGAGCCGGTGCTGTGGAGAAACGACGGGGATGGAACATTCGCGCGCGACCGCCGCTCGGCGACTGCGCTTCGCGTAGTCCGTGGTGCCGCGTCCGGCGCCGCGTTCGTCGACATCAACAACGACGGCTGGCTCGACCTCGTCGTCGGTGGTCGCGGCCTCTTTCTCCTGCGCAACGACGGAAGCGGACGGTTCGTCGACTACACGGGCCGCTTCCCCGCTCAAGCCCAGACGGCGACGGCGGTCGTCGCCACCGATGTGGACGTGGACGGCGACCAGGACATTCTCGTTGGCGCCGGCGACGGAGCGCGCCTCTTACGCAACGAGGGCGGCAACATGCGCATGGCCACGAAGGTCCGGCTGAATGCGCTCCGCACCGGAAGCGGCAAGAACAACACCTTCGGCATCGGCTCGAGGATCGAGCTTCGCGCGGGCGAGATCTACCAGACACGCACCGTCACCGGCCGCGTGACTCACTTCGGCCTCGGCTCGCACCTCAAGGCCGACGTGCTGCGGATCGAGTGGCCTAACGGCGTTCCGCAGCTCGTGCATCTCCCTGGAACGGACCAGGACGTGCTCGAGCTCGAGTGGCTCAAAGGCTCGTGCGCGTTCGTCTATGCGTGGGACGGCAAGGGATTCCGATTCGTGACCGACGTGATGTGGCGGAGCGCGCTCGGCATGCCGCTCGGCATCATGGGTGGTGGCGCGACGGCGTACGCGCCGGCGCAGGCGTCTCAGGAATACCTGCGAATTCCAGGAAGCGCTCTCCGACCACGGAATGGGCGATACGTGCTCCAGTTCACCGAGGAGCTGTGGGAGACGGCATACGCGGACCAGATCCGCCTGCTGGCTGTCGATCATCCCGACTCGGTGGAGGTGTTCGTGGACGAGCGGTTCGTGCCGCCGGCGCCGGTCGAGCTCCGTGTCTTCAAGGTCGTCCGGCCCCGACCGCCTCGCTCGGCGGTGGATGAGCGCGGCCGGGATGTGCTCGATGCCTTACGAGCGCGCGACGATGTCTACGTCTCGAACCTCACGCCCGTTCGATACCAGGGAGTCGTCGAGCCGCACGACCTCGTGCTCGATCTCGGCGAGGAGGCAGGGAGCGCGGGCACGTTCCTCTTCCTGCGCGGCTGGATCTATCCGACGGACGCGAGCATCAACGTCGCCATCTCCCAGCAGTCGAAGCTCAAGGTCTCGCTTCCCTCGCTCGAGGTCCGCGACGCGCGGGGTCAATGGAGGACGGCGATCGCGAGCATTGGATTCCCCTCGGGGAAGGACAAGACGATCGTCGTCGATCTGGGTGGCATCTTCCCGACGAGCGACCATCGCGTTCGCATCCGCACGAACATGCAGATCTACTGGGACCAGGCGTTCGTCTCGCGTGACATCGCGTCCGCTCCCGTGCGCATCACCGAGCTCAGGCCGGCCGCGGCCGATCTTCATTTCCGCGGCTATTCCCGGACATATCGCAAGGGCGGGCGCTACGGGCCTCACTGGTTCGACTACGAAGACGTCAGCACGGAGCATCCGTGGCGACCCATCGAGGGGGCATTTACCCGCTTTGGAGATGTCCTTCCCCTGCTCCACGCGCCTGACGACCAGTACGTCGTCATGGCCCCCGGCGATGAGGCGACGGTGGAGTTCGATGCCCCCAGCGCGGCACTTCCGCCAGGGTGGACCCGTGACTTTCTTCTCTATACGGACGGCTGGATCAAGGACGCCGACATGAACACGGCGTTCGGCAACACGGTCGAGCCTCTCCCCTTCCACGCGATCAAGGAGTATCCATACGCCGGGGGTGAGTCGTATCCCACGGATTCGGCACGACAGAAGTACTTGCGCGAGTACAACACCCGCATCATTCGCGGCGCCGATCGCCGCTCCCGCCTGCGTTAGGTCCCAGTGCCATCTCGTCCAGCGCTCCGGCGCGCCATCATCGCCGTTCCCTTTTTCGCCGCGATCGGACTCGCGGCCAGCCTCGATCGCGACGTCGACGCGGCGTCCGCCGACGCCGCTCGTCCGGGATTCCGGCTGACCGACGAGACAGCACAGGCCGGACTCCGGTTCATGCACCGTCGCCCAGCACTCGATAGGCGTATCGCCAACGTCGAGCCGCACGTCGCGGCGGTTGGGGCGGGAGTCGCCGTAACCGACTTCGACGCCGACGGCTGGCCCGATCTGTACTTCACCAACAGCCGTTTCGGTGAGTCGAACGGGCTCTACCGCAATCGGAGCGACGGCACGTTCGAGGATGTGACCGCCGGCTCCGGACTCGCCGACCTGAATCGTCCAGGGGAAGGCGTCTCGATGGGAAGTGTCTGGGGGGACTTTGACAACGACGGCCGCGAGGACGTTCTCGTTTACCGCTACGGATACCTCTCGCTCTTCCGGAACGTCGATGGCCGGCGCTTCGAGGACGTCACGCAACAGGCCGGATTGCGACGCTGGATCAACAGCAACGGTGCCATCTGGCTGGACTACGATCGGGATGGCCTGCTCGATCTCTACGTGACCGCGTACTTCCGCGACGACGTCGACCTGTGGAACCTCACGACGACGCGGATCATGCACAACAGCTTCGAGTTCGCCACCAACGGCGGAAGGAACGCGCTCTTCCGCAATCTTGGAGACGGCCGATTCGAGGATGTCACCGAGCGCACGGGCGTCGGCAGCACACGCTGGACGCTCGCGGCGGGCGCGGCCGACTTCAACGAGGACGGATGGCCCGACATCTACCTCGCCAATGATTATGGGCCCGAGGAGCTGTACCTGAACGATGGGGGGCGTCGATTCACGCTGACGACCGCCGGCCTCGAGAGCGAGTCGAAGAGCGGTATGTCGGTGACGATCGGAGATGCCTTCAATCGCGGCCGGCTGGATGTCTTCATCACAAACATCTCGGCCCGCGGCTACCTCTTTCAGAACAACAACCTCCGCCTCAACCAGCTGAACGAGCGGCAGCGCTTCACCAACGTCGCCGACGCGACGGTCGCCGACGCGGGATGGGCCTGGGGCGCGCAGTTCGGCGACCTCAATAACGACGGCACCAGCGAGCTGTTCGTCGCGAACGGATTCATCTCCGCCGACAGGAGCAAGAGCTACTGGTACTCGATGTCGAAGATCAGCGGCGCGAATCGCAACCTGTTCGAGGACGCGGCGTCATGGCCCGCGTTCGATGACGCAAGCCTCTCCGGATACGAGCGGTCGCGCGTATACCTGAACGGCGGACTCGGTGGGTGGACCGATGTCGCCCAGGCCGTCGGGGTGAACGATCTCTACGACGGACGCGCGGTGGCCCTCGCCGATTTGTCGAACCGGGGCGCGCTCGACGTCGTCGTCGCGAATCAGAACCAGCCGGCGCTGCTCTACCGCAACTATCCGGACACCTCCAATCACTGGATCGCCTTCACACTTACCGGCACGCGCAGCAACCGCAGCGCGATTGGAGCCGAAGTCGTCGTGGAGTCGGGGGATCTCACCCAGCGTCGTGTCGTCGACGGTGGAATGGGCTTCGCCAGTCAGAACGACCGGCGGCCGCATTTCGGCCTCGGCGCACGCGATCGCGTGGACCGCGTGGTGATCCACTGGCCCTCGGGGATCGATCAGGTGTTGCGGAATCCGATCGTCGATCAATACCACGTCGTCATCGAGCCGAAGCGATGAGTCATCGATGACGAACGCGATCGCATCCCCGCGCACCAGCGAGCTTCGCTGGTGGAGCCACACACGCCTCGATCCGCGCTACCTGATCGCGTTCCTCATCACGCTCGTCCTGGTAGTGGCACAACTGCGCTACCACATGGTCGGCGGGTACGAGCGGCTGGCGGTTGCGCTGTTGACGTGCACCGCCGTCGAGGCGCTGCTCTCGTGGTTCGTGCGCGGGCGAGTGGTGAACCTCCTGAGCGCGTACATCAGCGGCATCAGCCTGACGCTGCTCATCAAGCCGCAGGGCGCGGTGCTGTGGCCATTCGTGCTCGGCGGATTCCTGGCGATCGCCTCGAAGTACGTCCTGCAGTACCGCAACAATCATCTGTGGAACCCGACCAACTTCGCGATCTCCGCGCTGCTGCTCACCGCGCCCAACCGCATCTCGGTGCTGAGCCACCAGTGGGGGAACGACCTCGTGACGAACCTCGTCATCTGGGCGTTCGGCCTCGTCATCGCGGCACGTGTGCGGGTGCTACACATCACGCTCACCTACGTCGTGAGCTTTCTGGTGCTGAACGGACTGCGAAGCGTGATGCTCGGGCAGCCGGTGATGCCCGAGATCGCGCCGACCACCGGTCCCATGTACCAGCTGTTCATCTTCTTCATGATCACCGACCCTCGAACGATCGTGCGCGACCGCCGCTGGCAGGTGGTCGTCGCGATCCTCGTCGCGTTGACGGAAACGGTGATCCGCTTCGCATCGGACCAGGCGTGGCCCCTGCCCGTCGCCTTCAACGTGGCGCCGGCATTCTTAGCGCTCGCGATCGTCGGGCCAATCGCGAAGTGGATCGATCTCCACCGGGCACCAGCTCGTCGCGCCGAGTAATCGGCATCCAGGTTCAAAGGCATCCAGGTTCAAAGGGGGAACGGATCCCGCGAATGCGGCGGGAGCTGCCGGATCGCTCCTGGCGCATTGATCCCGACTTGCGCAGCACAAGGACATGTTTTTTTGGCTGCGCGCGGAGTGTTCAATGCGCAACGCGCGATTCGCCCAATCCGCCGCATTCGCGGAATCCGTCCCCCCCTTTGAACCTGGATGCTCGGCCGGTCCGGGTGCGACGCTTGCCCTACAAGGCCCCCGACAAACGCCGACAGACTCCCCCTGGCTGACACTGTAGGATGCAGGAGGGATTTTCTGGCCGTGGTCGGGAGGACTCATGCATTTCTTCCGCGGGCAGCTCGCGTGAAAGGCGTCGGCCGTCTCCCGTTCGACGTGGAGCGCCTTCACCTTCTGGCGCGCGCCGTGGTCGTTGGCGACGCCGGACGGTGCGTGCAGTGCGGGATTTGCGAGCACAGCTGCCCCATGGGGATCGACATCCGGCGGTGGTCGCGTGAAGGGCAACCGATTGCCGACTCTCGCTGCATCCTGTGCGGCGCCTGCGTCGCGCGGTGCCCACGCGGCACGCTGCGCTTCTCGATCGCCACGCTCGCGGCCGATACGGTGTGAGGTCGTCATGCCCGATCGATACCTGATCGTCGGATCCGGCATCGCCGGACTTTCCGCGGCCGAGGAGATTCGCCGCCGCGACGTCGATGGGCGCATCACCCTGGTGAGTGCGGAAGAGCATCCCTTCTATTCGCGACCGGGGCTCGCGTATCTCATCGCCGGCGAGGTTCCGGAGCGGCGGCTCGCCGTGCGGACGCCCGCCGAGCTGCGCGCTCTGAAGCTCGAGCGCGTCCATGGCAGCGTTGCGCGGCTCGATGCGCGCGAGCACACGCTCGGTCTGTCGGACGGACGACAGCTGTCGTTCGATCGCTTGCTCATCGCGACGGGCGCGGCGTCCATCGCACCGGACTTCCCCGGCGCCGACCTCGAGGGTGTCGTTCGCCTCGACGGGCTCGACGACGCGCGACGGCTGCTCGCGCTCGCTCGCGGCACACGCGAAGCCGTCGTCATCGGCGGTGGCAGCACCGCGCTCGAGCTGGTGGACGGCCTCATCGCGCGCGGCGTGAAGACGCACTATTTAATGCGCGGCGAGCGTTACTGGTCACGCGTGCTCGATCCCATCGAGTCGGAGATCGTCGAGGACCGACTCACCGCGGAAGGGTGCGTGCTTCACCATCAGACCGAAGTCGCTCGCGCATTGTCCGCCGGGAGGCGGCGGCGTCTGGTCGGCGTCGAAACGAAGAGCGGCCGACGAATCGACTGTGGGTTGCTCGCCGTCGCCGTCGGCGTCCGTCCTCGACTGGAGGTGGCCCACGCCGGCGCGCTCGAGACCGATCGCGGCATCCTCACCGACGACTACCTTACGACCAGCGCCCCGGACATTTTCGCGGCGGGAGATGTCGCGCAGGCGCACGACCCGGAGTCCGGATCGGCGACACTCGACACGCTATGGGTCAGCGCGCGAACGATGGGACTTACGGCCGGCGCCAACATGGCCGGCGCAAACATGTCACACCGGAAGCGCACGCCGATGAACGTCACGCGCATCGCGGGTATCACGACCACGATCGTTGGTGCGGTGGGTGGTGTCGATGATCCGGATCTCCTCACGCTCACGCGCGGCCAGAGTGAGCGTTGGGTCAGCCGCGCAGGCTCGTGGACTCTGACGGACAAGCACGCCGAGACGCGCATTCGAGTTCTCGTCGGGCCCACGACCATCGTCGGCGCAGTCGTTATGGGAGACCAGGCGCTGTCGAGCCCGCTGGCACGGCTCGTCACCGAGAGCGTCGATCTCACTGCCCTGCGTCCGGCGCTCCAGGCGCGCCCCGAAGCCGGGATCCGCTTGCTCACCGAGTTCATTCGCGCCTGGGAACGCGGCGGGCGGGCGGAAGATGTCGCGGTATCCTGAGCTCGCGCACCTGCTTGGTATCGTCGGCTACGCATTGATGTTGTGGTGTGCCTTCGGATACTCGTGGAGGAAGAAGCTCGAGCGTCACGGTCCGGGGTCGGTTCGCGGCTGGATGCGCACACACATCGCCGCCGGGGTCATCGGTCCGGCGCTCGTTCTCGTCCACGCCGAGGGATCGTTTCGCGGCCTTGCCGGCATAACGATGGTTCTCACCATCGTCATCGTCGCCAGCGGCGTCATCGGATATTTCCTGTACACCGCGTTCCCGGCGCAACCGCCATCCGACGATGAGCTCGTGCGCATTGATGCTGAGCTGGGAGAGCTTACCGGCAGCAAGGACGCCGGGACCGGGGCTACTCGCACCGAGCGTGCGGTGCTCGAAGCACGGATCCGCACTCTGCAGGAGCTCCGGGTCGCCCAGCGGAACAAGCTCCGCACGGCACGCATGCGCGCCCGCTGGCGGCAATGGCTGGCAGGATGGTGGGTGCTCCACGTACCGCTCAGTATGGCCGTTCTGGCTCTCGCTCTGGTGCACGCGATCGCGTCGCTGTATTACGCTCCACCGTGGCCGTGACGGGGCGCAATGCCAGCCTCAATCGGAAGGCTCAGCCTCATCGCCCTCGGGCTCGCGGTCGGCGGCACCGCCCTCGCGTGGTCCGTGACCGGTGCCTCGATGTTCAGCCCGGGTGCGCTCCACGCCGGTGACTCGGTCGCCACGCCGTTAGGCGGCGTTCGCGCACACGCGGCGCTCGAGAAGGAATGCGGCGCCTGCCACGGGCCACCGCGGCGGGGACACCGACGTGCCATGTCGAGGCGCTGTCTCGAGTGCCACTCCGACACGCGCGCCGAGCTGCGCGATACGACGACGCTCCACGGCCGTCTCGGCGACGTGAGCGATTGCGGCGCCTGCCACACGGAGCACCGTGGCCCCAGGGGTGAGCTGACGCGCATCGAGGACATCGCCCACGACCGTTTGGGTTTTTCCCTCGCCGCCCACGAGCGTACCGACGCGGGCGACGCGTTCGCGTGCCGCGACTGCCACAGCGCGGACACCTATCGCTTCGAGAGTGAGCGATGTGGCGACTGTCACCGCGAGTACCAGCTCGAGTTTGTCACCCGCCACACCCGCGACTGGGGTGACGCCTGCATGGACTGTCACGACGGAAAGGATCGCTTTTCGCGAGGTGCTTTCGACCACGCGACCGCGAAGTTCCGCCTCGACGGCGCGCATGCGGACGCAAGCTGCATCGCCTGCCACGCTGACACCCGCACCCTCGTTGGTTTCCGCGATGCTCCAGTCGAATGCATCGGCTGTCATCGCGACGATGACGAGCACCGTGGGGAGTTCGGAGCGGGCTGCGGCGAGTGTCACGGGGTGGACACCTGGGAGGGAGCACGTTTCGAGCACGAGTTCCCGCTCGATCACGGCGAGGAGGGAACGATCGCCTGCCGCACCTGCCACGAGGATCGAGAGAACTACAAATCGTACACGTGCTACGGATGCCACGAGCACTCGCCGTCCCGAATCCGTGCCGAGCACTCCGAGGAGGGCATCACCGGTGCCGAGCTCGCCGACTGTGCGCGGTGCCATCCGACCGGCGAGGAGCACGAGGGCGAGAGGCGAGGCCGGGAGGGGCGCCGCCGCGATCGGGAGCGGGAGCACTGAGGATGCTCCGGTCGCTCCCAGGAACGGCGTTGAGTCCCTCCTGCTACGGCTCTCCCCAGCTTTCCACCGCCGGCTAGTACCCTCGGGATTTGTTTCTGTCTGTGGTTGGGCAGTTCGGGCTCGTTGCGGAGGCCAATCGGCACTACTACACTGAACCGCGAACACGACCCGAGAGGACCAATGGCCCAGGCCACAATCGCGAAGCAAGACCGGATCATCGCGAACCAGCGGACCATCATCCGGAATCAAGCGCAGTTGGCGAAGATCATCTCCAACCAGACGCAGATCATCCGCAACCAGCGCACGATCCTCAACAACCAGCGGAAGATCCTCGCCAACCAGAAGAGGATTCTCGCGAAGTAGCTTACTGCGCGATTGCCCCCAGATCGTGCAGGATGGAGTCCTTCAACCCGACCGCCCGAGGATCAGCCATCGAGCGGGGATGCTCGATGTCGACCTCGATGACCCGCGTGATCTTCATCGGTCGCTCGCTGAGCACGAACACTCGATCGGCAAGCGCGATCGCCTCGTCGACATCGTGCGTCACCAGCACAGTCGTCTGCGGCTCCTCGCGCCGGATCCGCAGCAGCTCCTGACGCATGCGGAGGCGCGTGAGCGCGTCGAGCGATCCGAACGGCTCGTCCATGTAGAGCACGTCGGGACTCACCACGAGCGCGCGCGCCAGCTCGAGCCGCTGAAGCATCCCGCCCGACAGCTGGTACGGGAACGCCGAGAGGAAATCCTGGAGACCGACGAGCTCGAGATAGTGACGCGCGCGTCGTGCCTTCTCGTCCTCCGGCATTCCGTCGAGGACGAAGGTGAGATTCCGCCACGCCGAGATCCACGGGAAGACGGCTCCCTTCTGCGTGATGAGGATTCCGTTTCGGTTGGGCCCCCGCACTGCCTGCCCCCGCACGGCGATCGATCCCCGGTCCGGTCGCTGAAACCCCGCTAGCAAGTCCAGCAGCGTGGACTTTCCGCACCCCGAAGGCCCGACGAGCGCGACCAGCTCGTGCTGCGAGACCGTTAGGCTGAATCCCTCGAGCACCGGCAGGGAACGACCGTCGTCGAGCCGGTAGGCTTTCCACACGTCGCGTGCGTCGATGTCAACGGGCATAACGCCACTTCACCGAGTCCACCCGCTCCATGCGGCGCATGAGCACGTCGAGGGCGAACCCGATCACCCCAATGATGACCATGGCGGCCACGACGAGATCGTAGCGATTGCCCGCGTTGCGTGAATCGATGATCAGGAACCCGAGCCCCGAGTCGATCGCGACCATCTCGGCGGCCACGACCACCAGCCAGGCGACGCCGAGACCGATTCGCATGCCGGTGACGATCTGTGCCATCGCCGCCGGCACTACGACGTACCTGAGGAGGGGCAGCCCCGTTATGCCAAAATTCTCCGCCGCGCGGATGTAGTGCCGCTCGACCGCGTGAACGCCGGCGATCGTGCCTACCACCATGGGAAAGAACGACGACAGGAAGATCAGAAAGATGGGAGAGGCATTGCCGACGCCGAACCAGAGAATCGCCAGCGGGATCCACGCGATCGGCGAGATCGGCCGCAGCATTTGAATTACCGGGTTGAGCGCGCGGTACGCCGCCGAAGACCACCCCATTGCCACCCCGAGCGGGATCGCGAGCGCAGCGGCGCCGAGGTAACCGACGGCGACGCGCATCAGCGACGCGACAATGTGATGGAGGAGCACGCCCTCCTTCGCCAGCGCGATCGTGCCGAGCACGACCTCCCACGGCCCGGGAAAGATCTGCGTCCCGCTGAACCGGACGACAGCCCACCACGTGGCGATCAGGATCGCGACGACGAGATACGGCGAAGCGCGGAACGACCTACTTGGCAAGCTTGATCGCCGTGGGCCGATACGCCCGCACGAAGCTGTCGTCCACGTACCGCTCGTAAGGTACGGGGCGCTTCAGGATGTTCCCTTCGACGGCGAGCTGCATGAGCTCGTCGAACTCCGCCCGCACCAGACGCAGGTCCCCGTACGTCACACGATCCTTCGGGTTGTCCATCACGTAGCGAATGAGCGCAGAGTCCTGGTTGAAGAACTCGCGTCGCGCGGCGAGGTCGGCGGCGAGATGACGATGGGTCGTGTCACTCTCCAGCCACTCACCGGCGGAGAGCACATGGTTCACCAGACGCTGCACCGCCGGTCGATCCTCGTCGATCAGCTCCTGCCTGACGGTCAGCACGCAGCAAATGTATTCGGGCCATTCATCGCGCGTCATGTGGAGGACGCGCGCGTAGCCCTTGCGCTGCGCCAGCGCACCGAAGGGCTCCCCGGTCGCGTAGGCGTCGACCGCCCGAGCGTAGAGCGCCGCGGGCATGTCCGGTGGCGCCATCTCGACGAGCGTGACGTCCGCATCCGTGAGGCCGTACTTCTTCATCAGCCGATGGACGAAGATGTTGTCCACGGCGAAGCGGCTCGGAATCGCGATGCGCTTGCCGCGGAGGTCGCCGAGGTTCCGCGCCCTGGAGTCCGCGTGCGCCATGATCACCGCGCCCGAGCGATGACCGAGCGCGACGATCTTCACCGGTACTCCGTTGTCGGCGAGGTCCATCGCCATTGGAGCCAGGAGATACGCGGCCTTCACCTGTCCCGACATCATCGCTTCCTTGAGCTCCGGCCACCCGCTGAACTTGCTGAATACGGCGAGCTTTTCGCCGGCGGCCGTGACGATCTCCTTGCCATCGATGTCCGACATGTCCATGGACATGGCCATGTCCGCACCGCCGGCCATGGCGAGCATGTCGTGCGTCGCGAGCGAGTCGTTATGGCTCGAGGTCGTGCCGGCCGTCGGTGCTGAAGTGCGCATCGCCATACAGGCGACTGGCAGGGTGAGGTTTCACGTGACCGGCAACGCGCCAACCTGCAGCACGTCGCGCTCGGAATTTCCCCGGTCGGTTGTGCTCTCGTCCGTCCCGGGTGCGGTCAGCCTGTATGCGAGGACGAGCAACGCGACTGCCGCCAGCGAGGCGAACAGCACGATTGCCCAGCGGTATCGGGCGGCGAAGCCGTCGCGAGGTTCAGAGGCCATTCGACTCACTGATAGCGGGAGGTTGACGCGGACGAAGGGCGCTGCTTGATCGGCAGCGGTTGCATGTCCAGCTTAGCGCGCCACCGAGGCGGCATCAATCCCGAAGCGGGCGATAGCGACGACGACCGGCCGGCCCATCGCTTCACCGTCTGTTGACGTTGCCGTTTCTGCGGCCTCTGCGGTCTCCGCGGATGCCACGGCCCCGCGTCGCCGAAGCAACGCGGGGCCGAGTGCTGGTTAGGCAGCGCCGATCCTTCGTCCGCGACCGTCGCCGTTCCGCGAGCGGACGGCGCGGCTAACGCAGCAGCATCGTTCGCGCGACGGAGGGTACTCCATTGCCGTTCACGAGGAAGAGCAGGTACGGACCCGGCGTAGCCGCCGTGCGGCTCGACGGAATCGTGACGGTGATTCCCCCGGTCGTCTGCGAGAAGGTCAGCGGCACAAGACGCTGCGCCCAGTCGAAGGCATGCGTCACCGAACCAAAGCGAATGAACGTCACCTTCGTGATGCTCGCGGCGTCGGGCGTCTCAATGAACACCTGCTGGCCGTAGGCGACCGTGTTCGGCGTTGTCCCGGTGACGACCGGGCGGGCGCCCTTGAACAGGTATGGCGGCGAGTAGATCTCGTAGTCGAGATTTTCGGGCGTACTGGCGCCGTCCCCACCCCCGCCATGGAGAACGCGACCGTCGGGCAGCAGCAACGAGCTCGAGTGATAGCCGCGAAGCATCGAGGCGCTGCTCGCGACCGTCCTCCAGCTTCCGGTGGCGGGATCCCAGATCTCGCTGCTGTTCACGCGGAGCGCCGGGTTAGCCCGGTCCCCGGCAACACCGCCGGTCACCAGGACTTCGCCAGTCGGCAGCAGCGTCGCATTGTGATTCCACCGCGCGGTCGCGAGGGAGCCGGTCCACGCCCACTGCGGGTTCGCCTGGTTGAGGTCGATGATCTCCGCCGTGGCGGTCGGCAGTGTGGAGCCGCTCCCCCCGCCCGCGTACATGATCTTCCCCGGCTCGTACATCACCGCCGTCCCGTAGGAGCGCAGGCCGTAGAGCCGCTGCGGGCCGTCCGTCCATTGTCCCGCCCCGGTGACGTCGAGCCACCGCGTCTGGCGGCTCGATCCAGCGACGAAGATGCGGCCGTCGGGCGCGACGAACGTGCGCGGGTAGTTCGCCATCGCCAGGCTCGCGCCGGTGAGCTGGCGCCAGCTGCTCCCGTTCCACACCTCGGGGATAGGCACCGGATTCCCCGTGGCGTCCTCGCCGGCGATCGCCACCACTTCGCCGTTAGGCAGCGTCGTCGTGCTCGGATACCACCGGCCCTGCGCCATCGGCTGCACCGCTTCCCATGTGGCCGTAGCCGGGTCGAAGATGTTCGTCACCGCCAGACCCTGGCTCGGCGCGATGTGCCCGCCGACCACGAGCAGCCGCCCATCCGGGAGCCAGTCATGCCCCGCGCAGAACACGAGCGCGGGGCTGGGAACCGCGAGGAAGGCGCCGGTCGCCGGATCCCAAACCTGTGGCACCCCCTCCTTACCGAACATCAACACTCGACCATCGAGCAGGAGGTGCGTGTGCACGAGGATCATCGGCGCAGGAAGCACCGATGACCAGCTTCCGACCTGCGAGACGTCACCGGCCGAGGTGACGGTGACGCTCGATGTGCCGCTCTGCCCCTCGCTCGTCGCGGTGATGGTGGCGGACCCTTGCGCCTGACCTGTGACGAGACCAGTGCTCGACACCGTCGCCACAGTCGAGGCGTTCGTCGACCACGTGACCGTTCGCCCGGACAGGGGCTGTCCCGTCGCGTCCCTCGGAACGGCCGTCAGTTGAACCGTATTGCCGACCGATACCGTGGCCGACGTCGGTGTGACGTCTACCGACGCGACGGGCACCGTGTTCAGCGTCACGGTGACGGCCGACGTTCCACTCTTCCCGTCGATCGTCGCGGTGATTGTCGCCGATCCCTCTCCCTGGGCCTGGACGAGTCCCGTCGCTGATACCGTCGCGACCGACGACGCATCGGTGGTCCACGTCGCCGTCCGCCCCGGCAATGCCTCTCCTTCGGCGTTGAGTGCGGTGGCGGTGAGCTGCAGCGTTTCACCGACCACGAGATTCGCGGACGACGGCGAGACCTCGACCGACACCACCGGCGCCTGATGCTGTAGCGCCTTGATCTCGATACCCAGCGCCCCGGCGTTCATGCTGGTCCATGCGGCGTCGATTGTGTTGTCGTCGCTCGCCCATTCGGCCTGAAGCGCCGAGGGCGGCGCTTCACCGGAGGCCTGCTCGGCGATTTCGGAGAATCCCGAGCCCGCCGTCACTGCCGGAGCATTGCTGCGCACTCCAAAGACGCCATAGGCCACATTGTTCTCATTGCCAAGAGGCGCCAGGCTCACCGACAGACCGTTTGCCAGGTCGGCTCGAGCCGACCCCGTCTGGACGATCGCGCCCGCGCCGTTCGTCCCCGTGGTGTCCGTGCCCTCCCACTGAGACACGATCCACTGAACGTTCGACTGGTTCTTGTTGAACCGGATCGTGATCGGGCCCGTACCGGGTGACACGCTCCGTGCACGGAGCACCGTGACGCGCTTCAGCGGCTTGGCGAGCGCGTCGAAGGTCGTCGATGCGACCTCTGTCCACGCCGACATGCCCCCGCCCGACAGGACCGGAGCTGGCGGAGACCCGGTCGAAACGTGTGCGAGGATGGCAACCGTGATCAGCGCGTTAGGCGCCGGTGAAATCGCAGCGGTGGTGTACACCTTCTGGTTCACCGCATTGTTCCCGGATGTGAGCAAGGTGTGGGTAATCGGGTGCGTCATGGGCGGAGGCGGCGGCACGGCCTCGGTCACCTCGACGGTTGCGGTCTGCGTGACCGCCGTGCCGTTCGCCATGGCTGAAACCGTCTTGGTGCCCGCCACACTCGAGCTGAGCGTGCCAGTTGCCACGCCAGATGCGTTGCTCGGAGCGGTTGGCTGCGTGAGGGTGTTTCCATCCCCGGTAGCGGACAGAACGACGGTCGCGCCACTGATCGGCGCTCCACTCTCATCCCTCACCGTCACGGTGATCGTCGATGATCCGCCGTTCGCCGCGATCGATGCTGGATTCACGGTCACGGTGGACTGCGACGGTGACACTGGCGGAGGCTCCGTCACCTCGACGGTCGCCGTTTGCGCGATGAGCGTTCCGTTGGCGGTCGCGGACAGAGTCTTGGTGCCGGCGACCGTCGAGCTCAATGTGCCGGTCGCTACGCCCGACGCGTTCGTGACCGCGGCTGGCTGTGTGAGCGAGTTCCCCGCTCCAGTCGCCGAAAGAACGACGGTGGCTCCGCTGATCGGAGCGCCGGTATCGTCCTTCACCGTAACCGTGATCGTCGATGACCCGGAGCTGACGAGAATCGATGCCGGATCCGCTGTCACCCTGGACTGCGCGGCGGATACCGGAGGCGGAGGCGGTGCCGGCTCGCCAGCCCTGATCTCCACGGCGATCCCTGCCCCGTTCAGGTTGACCCAGCTCGCGTCGACGGTGTTGTCGTTCAACGCCCACTCCGCCTGCAGACTGGACGGCGGGCTCTCAGCCGATGGATGCTCAGTGATTTCCGTGAACCCGCTCCCCGGCGTGACTGCGACCACGCTCGACCGAACGCCGAAGACCCCGTAGGCCGTGCTGTTCGCGCTCGCGAACGGCGCAAGCGCGACCTCCAGCCCACTCACCGCATCGGCGCTGATCGCGCCGCTCTGGACGACCGCTCCCGCGCCGTTCGTGCCGGTGACGTCAGCGCCCTCCCACTGTGTCACGATCCACTGCGCGTTGGACACGGCGCCATCGAAGGCGATGGTGATGGGGCCGCTCCCGGGGGATGCGCTCATCGCCCGGTAGAGCGTGAGGCGCTTCAGCGGAGTGCCGACCGGGTCGAACGTGACCGTCGCAACGGCCTCCCACGTCGTCATGCCTCCGCCCGTCACGATTGGGCTCGGGTTGGCGCCGTACGAGCGGTGGCCCATCACCGCCAGCAGGACGAGCGCGTTCGGCGCCGGCGAGATCGAGGCGGTCGTGTACAGGTCCGAATTGACGCTGTTGTTGCCCGATGTGAGCAGCGTCTGCGTCACCGATGCCGCGACCAGCGACGGGCTCCACCCCGACGCGTCAGGACCGAGCGAGGTGGTGGGCTCATCCCCGCACGTTGTCGTCACGGCGATGAGGGCGATGGCCGCGAGAGTCGATGCGAGACGCGCTGGAATCCGGAGCGTGGGCTTCATGGCAATCCTCTGGGCGACCATGGTAGAGAATTCGACAGTGACGCCGCGGGATCGGATCGCGCGGTGGATGTCGACTTTGGGACGGATGTGCATCGCGCTTCGGCGTAGCCGGAGCTGCCGGATTCCTGCTGTCTGACGTGGATGGTGCCGGGGATGACGCTCGTGAGGAGGACGGCAACCTTGCGAGGTCGGGCGCACAGGCACGATCGGCGCGTCGCTGCCGACGTCGCGTTAGGCACCCTGACGCCGGGGCCGCGAGACGGGCGAGGACGCGGCTGGATCGCCGCACGTGCAACCGTTAGGTCTAGGATGGGGGTCCTGGCCGCGCCGTCAAGCGTTGCGATACCGCAACACTCCGAGACAGCGGTCGCGGCGCAGCGCCACACTGCGGCGCCACACTGATGTCAGACGATCGTGATGCGGCATCGGGTTGGGAACGGGTCACCCCGGTGCCGACCGGTTGGGACGACTGAACCCGTGTCGGGCAATTCCTCACAGGCGACGGGGGCCTACCCTGCTTTTGCCGGTCTAAACCGCTGCAGAGCTTTGCGATGCGCCCCGCATGGGACGGACAGCCACTCGTTCGAACGGAGATGGCCGTGCCTTCGAAACAGTCTGACTTCACCACTGTCATCGATCTCGTGGCGCAGCCCGGTACCGGTCCGGTGCGCGCACGACGTCCGTCTTACGTCGACCTCCTGCCACCCTGCAACAACGCCTGCGCCGCGGGTGAGAACGTTCAGGCGTGGCTCGCCCACGCACAGGCCGGCCGTTATCACGAGGCCTGGCTTACCCTCGTCCGGGACAACCCGCTGCCGGCGGTGCACGGGCGGGTCTGCTACCACCCATGCGAGTCGAGCTGCAACCGAGGGCAGATCGACAGCGGCGTCTCGATCCACGCCGTTGAACGTTTCCTGGGTGATCTGGCGGGACGCGAAGGCTGGTCACTGCCGATTGACAATCCCCCGACCGGCAAGCGGGTCCTGGTGGTCGGCGCGGGGCCAAGCGGCCTCTCGGCTGCCTATCATCTCGCACGGCTCGGCCACGCCGTGGAAATCCATGACGCAGGTCCGCTGCCCGGCGGCATGATGCACTTCGGGATTCCCGCGTATCGGCTGCCGCGCGAGGAGTTGATGACCGAGGTGCGGCGGATCGAGGCGATGGGAGTTCGCATCATCCTCGACCACAAGGTCGAAGATGTGCTCGCCGAGCGAGACGCCGGACGGTTCGATGCGGTATTTGCCGCCATCGGAGCGCACGTCTCGAAACACGTCGACATTCCCGCGCGTGATGCGGCTCGAGTACTCGATGCCGTGAGCTTCCTGCGCGGTGTCGGATCGGGCGAACAACCGCGGCTTGGACGACGGGTTGTGGTCTATGGAGGCGGCAACACGGCGATGGACGCCGCGCGAACCGCGAAGCGCCTTGGCGCCGAAGAGGCGTTGATCATCTATCGCCGCGACCGCGCCCACATGCCGGCTCACGGCTTCGAGGCCGACGAAGCGATCGAGGAAGGCGTCAGGATCAAGTGGCTGACGACGATCAAGGAGATCGACGGGCGGACGTTGACGGTCGAGGTCATGGAGCTCGACGTCCATGGTCGGCCGCAGCCCACCGGGCGGTTCGAGACGCTGGATGCGGACGCGGTGGTGCTCGCCGTTGGTCAGGAGACCGACAGCGGGTTCCTTCGGACGATCCCGGGGATCGAATGCCAAGCCGATGGCACCGTCATCGTCGCGCCAAACATGATGACCGGGCACCCCGGAATCTTCGCCGGCGGCGACATGGTTCCGAGCGAGCGCACGGTGACGGCGGCGGTGGGACACGGGAAGAAGGCCGCGCGACACATCGATGCCTGGTTGCGCGGCGCTGTCTACCCGACGCCACCGAAGCACCGCGGTGTCTCGTTCGACATGCTCCGCGTGCCGATTTACACCGACGCCGACCCGAGCGTTCAGCGGACACTGCCACTTGCGGCGCGCACGGCCGGCTTCGCGGAGGTGTTGTCCGGATTGAGCGAAGACCAGGCACGGTATGAGGCGCAGCGCTGTCTCTCCTGCGGCAACTGCTTCGAGTGCGACCAGTGCTACGCGGCGTGCCCCGAGGATGCGATCGAGAAGCTCGGTCCCGGCCAGCGCTACCGCTTCGATTACGATCGCTGCACGGGCTGCGCGGTGTGCTCCGAAGTCTGCCCCGTTCACGGTATCGAGATGACGGTCGGAGCCGACTGAGGAGAATCGAACCCATGCCGCTCGATCCGCCCAGAACCGACACACTCGACGGCAACACCGCCGTCGCGCACGTCGCCTACCGTGTCAACGAGGTTTGCGCGATCTATCCGATCACGCCTTCCTCGACGATGGCCGAGCTCGCCGACGAGTGGTCGGCGGAGGGAGTCAGGAATATCTGGGGCAACGTCCCCGTCGTGCAGGAGATGCAGAGCGAAGGGGGCGCTGCCGGAACCGTGCACGGCGCGCTGCAGTCGGGTGCGCTCACGACGACGTTCACGGCATCGCAGGGCCTCTTGCTGATGCTGCCGAACATGTTCAAGATCGCCGGCGAGCTCACGCCGACCGTGTTCCACGTCGCGGCGCGAGCGCTGGCCACGCAGGCGCTCTCGATCTTCGGCGACCACTCCGATGTGATGGCCGCGCGCACCACCGGCTTCGCGCTGTTGTCGTCAGGCACGGTGCAGGAGGCGCACGATGCCGCGCTCATCGCGCAAGCGGCGACGCTGGAGTCGCGAATTCCCTTCCTGCACTTTTTCGACGGCTTCAGGACCTCACACGAGATCAACAAGATCACGTTGCTGTCGGACGACCAGATTCGCGCGATGATCCGCGACGACCTCGTTCGCGCACACCGAGCGCGCGCCCTGACACCGGAGCACCCGGTCGTGCGCGGCACCGCGCACAACCCCGACACGTTCTTCCAGGCCCGCGAGACGGTCAATCCCTATTACGCCCGCGTGCCCGCGATCGTACAAGCCACCATGAACCGGTTCGCCCAGCTGACGGGGCGCGCCTACAAGCTCTTCGAGTACGATGGCCCTTCCGACGCGGAGCGTGTGCTCGTGCTCATGGGCTCCGGAGCGGAGACTGCGCGCGAGACCGCGTCGTTCCTGCGATCAGCCGGCGAGAAAGTCGGTGTGATTCAGGTTCGGATGTACCGGCCATTCTCCGCTGAGCACTTCCTCGCCGCGCTCCCTGATACATGCAGAGCCATCGCGGTAGTCGAGCAGACGAAGGAGTCGGGTGCGCCCGGCGAGCCGCTCTACATCGACGTCGTCACGACGCTGGCGCAGGCATTCGCCGCCGGCACGCGCAAGACCATGCCTCGCGTTATCGGGGGACGTTACGGACTCGGCTCGAAGAACTTCAATCCCGCGCAGGCGAAGGCGATCTTCGATGAGTTGACGAAGTCGAATCCGAAGAACGGGTTCACCGTCGGGATCGACGATGATCTCTCGCACACCAGCCTGACCATCGACCCGGCATTCTCGATCGAGCGGGCCGACGTAGTACGAGCGCTGTTCTTCGGGCTCGGCGCCGATGGGACGGTCGGTGCCAACAAGGCGAGCGTGTCGATCATCGCCGAAGATCCCGCGATGTACGCGCAGGGGTACTTCGTCCATGATTCGCACAAGTCGGGCGCGCAGACGATTTCGCACCTGCGCTTCGGGAAGCGGCCGATCCGCGCACCATATCTGCTCGAGTCGGCAAACTTCATCGGCTGCCACCAGGCGACGTTCCTCGACAGGATCGACGTCCTCCACCTGGCCGCGGAGGGTGGGACGTTTCTGCTGAACACTCCCTATGGACCGGAAGGGGTGTGGGACCACCTGCCCCGCTCGGTTCAGGCGCAGATTCTCGAGAAGAACCTCCGCTTCTTCGTGATCGACGCATCCAAAGTCGCGCGCGATGCCGGCCTGGGTGGACGCATCAACACCGTCCTGCAGACCTGCTTCTTCGGGATCTCCGGCGTGCTCCCACGCGAAGAGGCGATCGCACGCATCAAGGACTCGATCGAGAAGACGTACCGCGCGAAGGGCGCGGATGTGGTGCGAAAGAACTTCGAGGCCGTCGACGAGGCGCTTGCACACCTGTCCGAGGTAGCGGTCCCGAGCGCGGTGACGAGCGCGTTCGATCGGCCGCCGATCGTACCGGCGGACGCACCGGAGTTCGTGCAGATGGTTACCGCCCGGATGATGCTCGGGCGTGGCGATGAGATCAGCGTGGCACAGCTCCCTGTCGACGGCACGTGGCCCTCCGGCACCGCCGCGTTCGAGAAGCGAAACATCTCCGACATCGTCGCGGTCTGGGATCCCGATCTCTGCGTACAGTGCGGTCAGTGCAGCTTCGCCTGTCCGCATAGCGTCATCCGCACCAAGTACTTCGATGCGCACGCGCTCAATGAAGCTCCCGCCACGTTCCAATCGGCCCCCGTCAACGCGCGCGGATTCCCGGATGCGCGCTTCTCGCTCCAGCTCTACGTGGAGGACTGCACGGGCTGCGGCGTCTGCGTCGAAGTCTGCCCCGCACAGAGCCCGACCCATCGCGACGTGAAGGCGATCAACCTCCGTCCGAAGGCGCCCCTTCTCCAGCAGGAACGTGCCAACACGGCGTTCTTCGAGACGCTGCCCGTGAACGATCGCTCGCGCATCGACTTTTCCACCGTGCGCGGAGTTCAGTTCCTCGAGCCGCTGTTCGAATTCTCTGGCGCATGTGGCGGCTGCGGCGAGACGCCGTATCTGAAGCTCCTGTCACAGCTCTTCGGCGACCGGCTCCAGATCGCGAACGCCACCGGTTGCTCGTCGATTTTTGCCGGGAACCTCCCGGCCACTGCGTGGACGAAGGACGCCGCCGGCCGCGGCCCGGCCTGGTCCAACTCGCTGTTCGAGGACAACGCGGAGTTTGGCCTCGGATTCCGTCTCGCTGCCGACAAGCACCTGGAGCTCGCGACGAGGCTATTGAGGCAGCTTGCGCCACGCGTCGGCGAAGATCTCGCCCAGTTGATTCTCGGCGCTCCGCAGGAGCGGGAGTCGGAGTTGCGGGCACAGCGCGCTCGCGTGAGCGCTCTCAAGGCAAGGCTCGCAACGATCCCCGAGGAGACCGCGCGTGACTTGCTGTCGGTGGTCGACCATCTCGTACGGCGCAGCATCTGGATCGTCGGCGGCGACGGATGGGCGTACGACATTGGGTTCGGCGGACTCGACCACGTGTTGGCGAGCGGTCGCGATGTCAACGTGCTCGTGCTCGATACGGAGGTGTACTCCAACACCGGCGGTCAGGCATCGAAAGCGACGCCGCTGGGGGCCGTAGCGAAATTCGCCGCCGCAGGGAAGCGAGTTGCGCGAAAGGATCTGGCGCTCCAGGCGATTGCCTACGGCAACGTCTACGTCGCGCAGGTCGCGATGGGTGCGAACCCGCAGCAGACGCTGCTCGCCTTCCGGGAGGCCGAGGCCTATCCAGGCCCGTCCCTGATTCTCGCGTATAGCCACTGCATCGCGCACGGCTTCGACCTGCGTTACGGAATGAAGCAGCAGGACCTGGCGGCGGCGAGCGGGTACTGGCCTCTCTTCCGCTTCAACCCGGCGATGCGAACGGCTGGTGAGCGTCCCTTCAGGCTCGACTCGCCGCGACCAGCGATTCCCCTTCGCGACTACGCGTACAACGAGCTCCGATATCGCGGGCTGGCCGACGCCGATCCGAAAGCGGCTGAGGCGCTGCTTGCGCAGGCCGCGCAAGTCGTGGCGGAGAAGTACCGGCAGTACGAGGAATTGGCGAGCCGGCCCGGAGAGTCGTTCCATCCGGCCGCGGCTCATCGAGGAGTGCCGGCGTAGCGCCGCGCGGGCCGGCGCCGGCCCCCCCCAGCGACAACCCACGATCGCGCGGTGGTCATAACGAGCGGTCATGCGCTCGAACACCTTGCGCTCTATTGGCGTTTACTTTACCTTGCAAAGTACTTCGCTCTGCTCGCGGTGCGAGAAGATCGAGCGCACGGGAGACCCAATGAAGAAGTGGCTGAGACGCATCCGCGCGGCAGTGACGATGGGGCTGATCTGGGCGGTGCCATGGGCGATCGCCGCGGTGCTGATCGGATTGGTCATAGATCCGGATGGCTCGATGGATGAGATGTGGCCAGCGATCGGCGCCTATCCGGGGTTCCTCGGCGGCGTGCTCTTTTCGATCGTGCTCTCCATTGCCGAGCGACATCGCCCATTGAGCGAGCTGTCCGTTAGGCGATTCGCTGCCTGGGGCGCGGCCGCCGGTCTGGCGATCGGCGTGCTCCCGTTCCTGCTCGGAACGCCGGCCGCCGAAATAAACGTTGCGCGGCTCGCTACCGTGGTGATCGGGTCGTTCACGGTGATGAGCGCCGGTTCGGCCGCCGGCTCGCTGGCGCTGGCGCGCAGGGCGGAAGCGCGGCAGCTTCTCGACGCCGGCGCCGACATATCTCACGCGAGGCTCGGCGAAGGCGAGTGAGGCCGTTAGGCGGCGCATGGTGCTCGGCGTCGCCGTGATGCGCTCACCGAGGCTCTCCCGTCGAGACCGCAGCCTGGTAACCACCAGCGCGCTGATCGCGATGAACCGTCCCGATCAGCTTCGGTCGCATCTCGCGCTGGCGCGAGAGAACGGCGTGACGCGCGACGAGCTGATCGAAGCGATCACCCACCTCGCGTTCTATGCTGGCTGTCCGAGCGCGGTGTCGGCGGTCGCCGTGGCGAGAGAGGTGCTTCCGCAGCGATGACGCTCCGCGCAAGGGACACTGCCGCCTAACTGTGGAAGTTATCTCGACTCTCCAACCCACAGGCAATCATGAATATGAACGCACCAACTCTCGGGCTGTGCCTCCTGATGATGAGTGTACAAGCGTCCTGCGCCTCACGAAGCGCAGTGGACCCGACTGCCACGAGCGGCACGAATACGGAACGGGAAATCCTCAGTCTGTCGAGGGAGAAGTGGCGGTGGATGTCGGAGCGGAAGACGGACACCCTGGCCGCCCTGTTCCACGAAGGGGCTGTCTTTGTCCATATGGGCGGAACCATGTCCAAGAGCCAGGAGCTCGACGTCATCAGAAGCGGACGGATTCACTACAAGGACGTCGAGATCCAGGAGGCGTCGGTGCGGTTCGTTGGGGCAACCGCCATCGTCTTGAACAGAATTCGTTTGGTGGCCGTCGTTGGCGGCAATGAGGTCACCAATCCCTTTGTGGTCACTGAGGTGTATGTGCGGCAGAACGGTACCTGGACGTTAGGCTCGCTCTCGTTCACCAGGCTGCTCACCCCGTAGCGGATACGGCGCGCGCCCACGTGTCTCGTCGTTCAGCGATGGCCCGGCATCTCATCGGCCGTGACCCTGGGCAGGTAAAACATCCCATCGAAGTCCCGCGGCAATTCGAAGGGCTGAAACGCGCTCGACGGAGGGGCGGAAGGATCGAAGACGCCGCCGATCCAGTGCAAAGACCGCGGCGCACGCAGCCAGCCCGGGACCTGCTGGAGGTCCATGGCGCATTGCCACGTCGCGAATGCCGCACCGCCGGAGAGCTGCGCCATGACACCGTCGATGCTTTCTGCTGGCGCCTGAGGGAGCGTCAAGATCTCGAGCCGGTGAGAGGGGTCTCCGAGGCGTTGTGCAACGAACCCGCCGCTACCGAAGCTGGTCCCCAATGCGCGGTATGCACAGCCCAACGCCTCCCGCAGGAGTCCACCAGTCGTACGGAAACGCGGCGAACGCGAGGGAGCGATGGCCACGTGGGCGTTGTGGGCCCAGTACACGGCTCGCGTCCCCGCGGGCGCGTGATCGAGGGCGCGCAGGAGATTCACCGCCATGTACCAGTCGCGTGTTCGTGAGTCGCTCACTCCGGCGTTGAAGTCGGCAAACTGCATCAGGGTTCGCGCGGCGTCGCGTGCTGCCTCGACCGTCGTGTCGCCCAGCAACCGGGCGAGTAGCGGCGCGTCCGCATCGAGGCGCGCGACGAGCTCGACCAGCGTGTGATGGGTCGCGGCGCCGACGCTGGAATTGGCGAACACCGCCGCTTGCGAGTCGGCTCGCGCGATGTCGGCGGCCGCCGTGTCGAACTTCGCCACCACCGTCTGTCCGAACCCGCGCGCGAGGATGTCGCGCACGCGGGCACGCGCCCCTGCGTGATCGTGAGCGTCGACGCCCACGAGCCTAACGGGGTCACCGGGATGCTCGACGTTCCACACGCGCACCCATTGTGTGAGCTCGCGGATCGCTCTCCGTCCGATCCACCCGGACTCGAGAACGCGACGCACTTCGGCCGTGTCCGAGGGCAAACCCAGCGTCCACCGATTCAGGATCGCCATCTTCGTGGCGCTGTACTCCACGGTGATCATCCGGAACCCGTGCCAGCGAACCAGATGCTTGGTGACCGCCAGACGCAAGTCTGCGAGCTCGCGGCTTCCGTGCGTCGCCTCGCCGAGGCCGACGACCCGCGCGCCTTCAACCGCACTCGCGAGCTCGCGAACCGCGTCGAGCTGGTCGAGGCGAAGAGGCGCAGCGCGGTCCCTCAGCCATGCAACGCCAGAATCGCGGACGCGCGCTCGCTGTGCCAGGAGGCGCGCTGTGGCTCGTGCATCCCGCCATTCCGCGACGGTCAGGCGGTACCGACCCGCCGGCTCATTCGGCGCGAACGGCCGCACGCGGATCGCAAAGTCGCCGCGCTGCTCGGCCAGCACTTCCGCGCGCTCCTCACCCGTCCGTCCGGTGGGGCTGTCCACGGCGTCGGTCAGTCGCCCGCCCGGATCGCGCACCTCCACGACGACGTCGATCCCCATCTGCCGAACGAGCAGCAGCGCGGAGCCACCTCGCGGGAGGCGCAGCGTGTAATCATGCGCTGCCGAAGGCGCGAGTGCGCTATCGACCGCCGATCGAGCCGAGAGCACCATCGGCGCGGCCGTCCGCTGCTGCGACATTGCCGGGACGGAGCCGGCGAGCAGTCCGACAATGGTAAGGCACGCTGCGAGCAGCGCGGACGCGGTGCGCGTCGATGGAATCTGCATCGACCTTGCGATGGACTGGAGGTGCACGGCTGTCGACGTCGCGAAGGACCGCAACGTTGAGCGCGTTCCCGCCTCCGTCAAGGAAGAGCATCCCAGCGCACGACGGGTTCACTCCGCGGCTGCTGGCGACGTTCGGGGCAATAGCTTTGATTCTCGCAACATGGTCCCGCTGCTCGAATCACCGGCCACGCAGTGCCGGCACGTGTTCACCATCGCGGTGCGGGCGGTGAAGGATCTGGACGACTCCCATCTCGCCCTCGAGCCAAAGCCAGGACTCAAGACCGCGGGTTGGCTGATCGGGCATCTGGCCGTCACCGGTGATTTCGCCCGTCGTCTGCTCGGCCGCGTCGACGCGGTGTGCCCAAAGGACTGGCGCGAGCGGTTCAATCCGGGGACCAAACCCTCGCTTCGACGCGAGGACTACCCCAGCATGGAGGAGCTGCGCTCGGCGTTCCTACGCGTATACGAAGAGCTTCCGGTGGCCGCGTCCCGGGCAACCGACGCCGCGATGGCGCGTGAGAATCCGTACGAACCGGCGGCTCGGCCGTTCCCGCGTGCCGGCGATTTCACGGGTTACCTGCTGAGCGGCCACTTCGCGTATCACGTGGGCCAGCTGAGTGCCTGGCGAGCGGGCGCGGGACTGCCAGCGCTGGGGGCGGAATAGAGGCCGTTGATTGCGTTGAATCGGGAATGGTCCGAAGCGCCGCGGTGCAACGCTGCGTTCGATTCGGAACAGCTCTTTGCGCGTCATCGTGCAGCTCCGACGCACAAACCCCGCGTCACGGAAGTAACGCGGGGCCAGGCACTGCTCCAATTGCCCCTCCTGGGCTCGAACCAGGACTCTCCTGATCCAGAGTCAGGCGTGTTGCCAGTTACACCAAGGGGCAGAAACGTGTTTTTGTGCGGACCCTAAACGTAGCCGCGGCAAGCCCTTCGATCAACCCCGAAAGCTACCGCCCGAACGGTCCCGCGGAGACATTGCGGCGTGATTCGAACACAAGCCGCCACTCTACTGCTCGCACTTCTGCTCGCGTTGACGACCGCGTGCAACGAAGCGGTGCCCGCCCTCGGACCAAACCCCCTGCGGGCGACGGCGAACGCCACCACGCTCCTCGACGCTCTGGCCGATCGTTTCGGACCGGTCCAGCTGTCACCCGAGCTCGCCCGTACGCGACCGCGGCTGACGCGCTACAGCCTGACGCCCTCGCGCATCCTCGACGATACGGCGATGTGGACGAGCCGCGGGGACGACGACCGCACGCTCGAAATCGCGGGTGCGCCGCGCGGTGGGATCTACACGCTCTTCCCCTATCACGGCGTTCACCCGCCCCGCACTCCCGGCCACGCGCGGCACGTGATGCACCTCGAGGTCCTCGGCGACGACGAGTTTCGCTGGACGTCGATCGATGAGGTCGCGCTCGGTCCGATCACGACGGCCGATCTCGATCGCGCGCTCACCGCCATCTTTCTCGCCGCTGAGCGGAGCGATCTCGATGCAACACGAATCCAGGCGCGGTCGGCGTTTCCGCGCGCGTCGGCATCGCTCGCACGGATGTTCGTCATCGACTCGCTTCGCAAGGTCCGCGATCCGGACGGCGCCACGTCGGTCGTGCTCGGCATTGGATTACGGCCAGCGTACGCCGAGCGGTTCTTTCAGTCACTTGGCGCGTACGCGCGCAAGTATTGGGTTCCCATCCGCTGGCGCATGGTGCTCCGCGACTCGCTGGACGTCCGGTGGGGAGAATTCACGAAGCGGGATTCGTCGATCGTCCTCCGGTTTCGCGTGCAGGACGGCTGGCTCGCTCCACTCAACGCCGCACCACGGAGGCTCGACGACGTCATGCGCCTAACGGCAGACGCGTCGGTGAAGGTCGGGATTTTCCGCGTCGGCGTGCGCGATCTCGACGTGCTCACCTCCCGCTCGACGAGCGCGACGACGATGAGCATGACCTTTCGCTTCCTCGATGAGCCCGAGTGGCAGCTCCCGCCCCTCGTCGCCCGGCTGATTCGTTCGCCGCTCCGTCGTCCGTTCGAGGGGTCGGGAGCGCTGATGCGCTACGGCGTGCGCACACAGGCTACCGAGGAGGACACCGTGTCGACGGTCTGGCGGGACATCGACATCACCGTTCGCGAAAGCGGGATCCTGCGCTTCTTCGGGCGCCTCGGCGGCACCGCCCTCAGCGAATTCCGGGCAGGCGCGGAACGGGAAGCGGAGCGACTCTGGGGCGAAACGCTGAGAGGGCTGGCGAAGGACGTAGAATGCGGAATGCGGAAAGCGGAGTGCGAATGACTTCCGCATTCCGCCTTCCGCATTCGGCGTGGAGCCCACAAAAGCAAAGCGCCGCGGATCGTGGAGAATCCGCGGCGGTGCCTTACCATCGATTTCGGCCAGGGTATGCCTCGCGCGCCGTCATTGGAACTCTGCGTCCTACCGAGCGGCGGCGGGCAACCCCTACGAAGTGGGTTGACCGAGTCTCTTCATTGGAACTCTACGTCCTACCGAGAGAGACCGGCAACCAGTCGAGTGTCGGCGCAACCGGTATTTCAGGTTGCATGCCAGAATGGAGCTGAGGGGAGTCGAACCCCTGACCTCCTGGGTGCGATCCAGGCGCTCTCCCAACTGAGCTACAGCCCCGCACATCGCGGGCACGGGAGAGCACGGCGGATCCCTCGCACCCGGACCACCTGAAGACAACAGCCCCGCTCACTTCGCGGGGCCGCGCTCAAGCTGTTGAATGCTAACAGCTTTCAGGCCTCGCGTCAAGCGAACACCCTGCCTTCGCGGTGCTCCGGATCAACACCCATCGCGCGTGGGAATGCGGCATTCACGCGCGGGTTTCCGACGATTTTCAATACCTACGAAGAAGGGCGATGGGGGGCGATCCCACGACTTTCGTCGTTTCCCAAACTGCCCACACTCCCCCCGGAGTTGTCCCCCCACCGCTTCACTTTGCCGCGCGCCCGCAACGAACGCGCGGGGGCCGAAAATGACCCCGCTACGCACTAGACCGATTCACTCCGCTCCGGGCAACATCTGACGCCCCACCTTGGCCGATTCACGCTTGCGCGTCCCGAATACCGACCGTAGCCTCCGCACCGTGTTTGCCGACGTAACCGCGGATGACGTGCGACGTGCAGGGCTGCGCCTGCGCGATGTCGCGCGACGGACTCCGCTTCGCCACGCGCCGCGCATCTCCGCGCGCGCAGGCGGCGATGTGTGGGTCAAGCTCGAGAACGAGCAGCTCACCGGCTCGTTCAAGGTCCGCGGCGCGTACAACGCGCTCGCGTCGCTCACGCCCGAGGAGCGATCGCGCGGTGTCGTCACCGCCAGCGCGGGCAACCATGGGCGAGGACTGGCGCTCGCCGCACAGCGACTCGGAGCTCAGGTGACGATCTTCGTCCCGCGCACCGCACCGCGTGTGAAGCTCGAGGGAATGCGCGAGTGCAACGCGACGATCGATGCCGAGGCCGCGCACTACGACGAGGCGCATGCGCGCGCGATCGCGTTCGGTAAGGAGCATGGCCTTACCTACATCGATCCCTGCGTCGGCGCGCCGCTCGTCGCTGGACAGGGAACGGTGGCGCTCGAGATCGTGGAGCAGCTCCCGGGCGTTCGCACGGTGATCACCCCGGTTGGGGGGGCCGGGTTGCTCGGCGGGATCGGTGCCTTCCTGCGCGCAGTGAAGCCGAACGTGCGCATCGTCGGCGCGCAGAGCGCGAACACCAACGCGATGGCGGCGTCCCTCGCCGCCGGCCGCGTGACCGATACGCCGATCCTTCCAACGCTCGCCGACGGCCTCGCGGGCGCGATCGATGAGCATGCGCTCGACGTCGGACGACACGCGCTCGACGAGATGGTCACAGTCGATGAAGCTGACATCGCGCACGCGATGGCCGTGCTCGCTGACGAGGAGGACGTCGTCGCCGAAGGAGCAGGCGCCGTTGGCGTCGCGGCACTGCTGACGAACGCGATCGCGACACGCGCCGACCCGGTCGTGGTGGTGATCAGCGGGGGGAACGTGGATCCGGAGGTGCTGGAGAAGCTGAGGTCGTCGAGGTAGTCAAGGTCGTCGAGGTGTCAGGTCGTCCAGGTCGTCGAGGTCGTCCAGGTCGTCGAGGTGGTCGACGTGAAAGCCCTTCACCTGGACATCCTCGACGACCTTGACGACCTCGACGACCTGAGCGCCTCGACGACCTTGACGACCTCGACTACCTCTATATTACGCCCCGCCATGTCGCTCGCCCTCCGCTTCCTCGGCACGTCCGCCGCTCGCCCGACCGTCGAGCGCAACGTCAGCTCCCTCGCGCTCATCCGCGAGGGAGAGACGATGCTGTTCGACTGCGGCGAAGGGACGCAGCGCCAGATGATGCGTTACGGCATCTCGTTCGTGCTCGAGGACATCTTCTTCACGCACCTGCACGCCGATCACGTCATCGGTGTCATCGGGCTCATGCGCACGATGGCGTTGCAGGGGCGCACGGAAGCGCTGCGGTTATGGGGACCGCGAGGATCGGGACGTCACCTTCGTCGCGCCTCCGAGTTCGGCGTGGAGCGCGTTGGCTTCCGCGTCGAGGTGACCGAAGTCCAGCCGGGCGACACGATCAGGCGCAACGGCTACGCGATCGAGCCATTCGCCGCCGAGCATGGCGGCGGGCCGTCGTTAGGGTTCGCGCTGGTGGAGGAGGAGCGGCGCGGTCGCTTCAATCCGGACCTTGCGCGCGAGCTCGGTATTCCCGAGGGACCGCTCTGGGGACGCCTGCATCGCGGTGAGACGATCACGCTCCCCGACGGCCGCTTCGTTGATCCCGGCGTCCTCGTCGGGCCGCGGCGGTCGGGACGCAAGGTCGTCATTTCGGGCGACACGCGTCCCGCGCAAAGCGTGATCGATGCGTCCCGTGGCGCCGACCTTCTGGTGCACGAGGCCACCTTCGGAGATGAAGAAGCCGACCGTGCACGCGAGACGGGGCATTCGACTGCTCGAGAGGCGGCGGTGGTGGCGGCTCGGGCCGGCGTGCGTCAGCTCGTGCTCACCCACTTTTCGGCCCGTTACTCGCGCGATGCCTCCGGGCTGCTCGCCGAAGCCCGAGAGGAATTCGACGCGGTCGTGCTCGCTCGCGACGGAATGGAGCTGGAGGTGCCATTTCAGGAGGAGCCCCTGCCCGGACGGGTGGAGGCCCTTTGAGAGGGGTCAGGAGTCAGGAGTCAGGGATCGGGGGGTGTCAGGGTTTCGGTTGAAGGAGAACTGCACTTAGGGACGAGGTGCCTGGTCGTTCTCACCTGCAACCCATGCCCTGGCACCCCCTGACTCCTGACTCCTGACTCCTAACCGGCATGCGTCACCGGCACGCCTAACGGATCGTCCGCCGCCGCGATGCGCATCGACCGCCGGAAGTGCAGCGCGAGGTCGTCATCGGTCAGCTGCTTTGCCACCTTGTCGGCGTCGAGTCGTGCCGTCACGTCCCGCGCTTCGGGCGCCTCGATGTTGCGCCAGGCATAACGATCCAGCCGCGACGTACGCCCGTTAGGGTGGCGGAACACCACCATCGCGTGGCTCGCGCCGGGGAGCATGACTTCCACGCCCCACCGGAGCCCATCCGCCGATTGAAAGGTGCGCATCGTTAGGTGATCGCGTTCGGGGCCAGCGGCTGTCGTCCCGCGAAACCGGCGTCGCGCTCGTGCCAGTGTGCCACCGCGGGCTCCCCGAGGCGCCAGCACAGATACACGGGGCGTCCGCCGATCTCACCGGGGAAATCGACGAGCCCGACGTCTCGTCCCTTCATCTCGATGCCCAGGTCGGTCAGCTCGCGCACGTAGGCGTCTATCGCCCGCGCGGATCGCTGGATTTCCTGCTGGAGGCGGTCGAGCTCGACGGCATCGCGGCCGGCGGCCGCCACCGTGACGTCGAGCTTCTTCAGGAGACGCTCCCAGCGCGCGTACTCGTCGACCACATCCTGTACGATACGGCGCACGAGCGGGAGCGCACGGTTTGCCTGTTCGATGGTGAAGGTCTTCATGTAATGAACAGGGTGTGCACGTGGCATGCCCTGGGTCAAGTGTGCACGAGGGGTATGCGCGATCCAACGGCGAGGCGATATTCCAGCATGTCTGCTGCTCCCGATCGCATGACCGCCGAGGACCTGACGCGCGCTCGCACGCTGCTGGGTCTCTCTCCTGGTGAACTCGCGGCGGAGATCGGGCTGACGGAGCCGGTGGTGCGCGCGTGGGAGGAGGGATCTCTCCGCATCCCGCGTCAGTATGCGATTCAGATCGTCTGGCGCGCGGCGGTGGCCGAACGACAGGCCGCGCTCGCGTCGAGCGGGTTGCCCGAGTGCGAGTGGGTTTCGAGGTGGATGGATGTGACCCCACCTGCGGGCACCGGTCAGCGCGGTCACATCGACGCCCTGCGTCGCCACGCCACGATGTGCCCGCAGTGCACGGCTCGCGCTCGCTTCATCGAGCAGAACTTCCCGCCGATGCCGGAGCTTCCGACGCCGACGTTCGTGCGCGCCATGCGTGTCGCGACGAAGGCGCTGGAGCGCTTTCCGCGGTGGCTTCGCCTCGCGGTCGTGGCATCGCTGGCCGCCGGGGCGTTCTCGGCGCTCCAGGTGGCGGGGCTCGTCGCCAGCGGCGATGCACCATCGCTCGGCAAGGCGCTGCTACTCATCGGCGGAATGATGGTCTTCGGCGCCTACATCGGAGCGACCGCGGGAATCACGTTTCTCATCGTTCGCGATCCGCTGCGACGGCTGGGCAGGCTTGGCGATGCGCTGACTGGTGCGCTCTGCGCCTGGGTATCGCTGCTCGCCGCGCTCGCACCAGCTCAGTTTTTCACCGACCAGCCAGCGTTCGCGACGCCGGCGAATGCCGCCGCCGTTGCTCTCGTTACCGGCATCATCGGCGGGCTGGTTGGTCACTTCTGGTTCCGTCGCCGGTGACCGCGGTATGGCGCACGAACAGCAGCCGCAGCCGCAGACGCAGATGACGCAGAAGGACGCAGAAGGAAGCAGAAACTGCAACGTGAACAGCGTTGGCACGGATTTCACGGATTTGACCGGCTAAACTGCGCAGGATACGGCGAGTGCTGCCGTTTAGAATCCGTGGTGGGCAGTTGACGTAGCTGTTGACGTTTCTGCGTCCGTCTGCGTCATCTGCGGCCTTAGCCAGGCACTACCATTGCGATCGATGCGTACGGACGACCGGAACAAGTCTCTCGACCCGAGCTACTCCAATGACGACGAGCCGCGAAACCGACTGGATGAACCACCCCGTGCTTCGCAAGCTGGTGGAAGCCGCCAACCAGCTGACGCTGGCCGAGCGCATCACTCTGGTGAAGGGACTCATCCCATCGATCGCCAATCAGTTGAGCCCGCGCGAATACGAGGGCTTCGTCGCTGAGATCCAGCTCAAGGGCGACCGGTACCACGAAGCCAAGGGGCAAAAGGGCGAAGGGAGGGCATCGCGACAGGTTCCGGGGGAGCGGGACCTGGAGGGGCGGTGATGTAACCCAGGGGGTCGCGGGGTCACGGGGTCGGGGGATCCCGAGGCGGAGCTGACCCTAATTCCTGCCTCCTGATTCCTGACTGCGCTCTTCCAACCTTCGCCGCCGCCGGTCCTGCGCCGCCTTGTAGCGGCGCTTTTCGTCTTCCGTTTCCGGGACCACCGGCGCCACCTCCTTGGGACGGTGATTCTCGTCGATCGCCACGAAGGTGAGATAGCACGAGTTCGTGTGCCGCCGCACTCCCGTCGCCAGATCCTCGGCCTCGACGCGCACGCCAACTTCCATCGACGTGCGCCCGACGAAGTTCACCGACGCCTTCATCACCACCAGATCGCCCACGTAGATCGGCTCGCGGAAATCCACGCGATCGACTGAGACAGTGACGCAGTTCTCGCGCGTATGCCTGATCGCGGACACCGCGGCGACCCGGTCGAGCAGCGACAGAATCACACCGCCGAAGACATGGCCAAGGTTGTTGGCGTGCTGCGGCATCATCAGCTCGGAGGTCTCGTGACACGATTCGCGCACGAATCGTGGTGATGGCTTGCGTGTAGAGGTCACAATCGCGGAGCTCGGAGGAAATGGATGCGCGCGGCCGCGACGAATCGGCCGCGCAGCCCGGAGGATCGCATCGCGGTCCTCGACTGCTCGGAGTAAAGCGCTGCTTCGTCGAACGCGCGCGTGAGGGCGCGTCGCGTCGCGGCGTCGATGGGAGGCGTGTCGAGCCAGAACAGCGAGTAGGCAGGCGCCGAGATTCGCGAAACCGGCCATTCGCGGCCCACGGAATCGACGATCGCGAGCATCGCTCGCTCGCCGCTCGCATCATACCGCGTAATCACCGCGAGCCCGGGGCGGTCCCATCGGTCGAGGCTGGAATCGAAGGGGGCGATCGACAGCGTTCCGCGAACCGCCGCCCACCATGGGGCCGACGAGTCGGCGAGGATCGGCGGAAGACTGATCACCATCCCACCGGCGCGGACACCGTGTCCCGGAGCGAAGAACTGGACCGCGGGCACTCGCCCCTCGCGGACGACGACGAAGGAAGACGGGTCGAAATCGAAGTCGGCGATCGCCTCGGCGGCCGCTCGGGCGCGCGCATCGGGCGAGGCGAGTACCGAGTCGAGCGCGAGCGAGAAGCGACGTCTCCCCTCGGCCACGATGCGTTTGGCGGCGGTATCCCCGAACAGGGAGGCGATCGTTGCCTCCTTCCCCTTCTCCAGGTCGATCACGCCGCGCCGCGTCACATGCCACTCGGCGCCACCCTGGATGACGCCGTCGGCGTGGTACTCGTAGGACTGGTACGGCCCGAATGCATCGAGCAGCTCGATTTCGGCGGTCGCTTCGACGATCGGGTGCTCGCTGACCTCCTCCTCGGCGGGGACGCGCGGGTCGTTAGGGTGCTCCTCGGCGTACCATCGCTCGATCGAGATGGCGGTCGTATCCTCGAACACGACGGCCGAATCGCCCGTGTGAAGGTCACGTCGAAAAACGCGTTGGCCGACAATCACTGCCTCGTAGTGGGAGCGATCATCGTCGGCGACGTAGACCTCGTGGAAGCGTCCGCGAAGCTGCGCGAGCTGAAGCGGGGCGCCGCGGATCCTGATGCGACCGTTCTGGCTGCGCACCCAGAAGCTCGAGTCGCCGGCGGCAAGCAGGAACTCCGTCCGTGGCGGGGCCACACGCTCCGTCCGGCAGGCAACGAGCGCGAGGGCTACGAGCGGAAAGAGGCGCACCATGCACCGCCAATATAGCGTCCGGTGGCTGACCCGGACGAGCGATACGGAACGGCGCTTCGATCGTTTACATTGCGGCAGCCGAACGTCGTCCCCGGACTGATCATCCACACATGCGCAGCTTATTGTTCGTTTCGCTCGCGGCTCTCGCCTGCGAGCCCGGTACCAGCGCGAAAGCATCACAGCTCCCCACTCGCCGAACCACTTCCACGCCATCTGCGACCGCCGCGACGCTCGAGCGCCCGAGCGACACCGCGCGCAGCACGGATACGTCGATCGTGCGCGGACTGTATGTGCTGCGCTGGGCGGCGCAGAGTCCGGCCCGGATGAAGAAACTCATCCAGATGGCCGACTCCACGGAGATCAACGCGCTCGTCATCGACATCAAGGACGAGTTCGGCCTCAATTACAAGTCCGCCGACACGCTCGTCGCACGGAACGCCGGCAACGCAGGCACGATTCCCAACCTGAAAGCCCTCGTCGATACGATGAAGGCGCACGGAATCATCCCGATCGCGCGCATCGTCGTGTTCAAGGATTCCGTCGCGGCCCGACTCAATCCGCAGCACACCATTCGAAAGACCGACGGCGGTGTCTGGCGGGACAAGGAGGGACTCACCTGGGTGAGCGCGTACGACCCGAAGATCTGGGAGTACAACATTCGGGTCGCCGAGGAGATGGCGCGTATCGGCTTCACGGAGATTCAGTTCGATTACATCAGGTTCCCGGAGCCATACCCGAGCCTCCCGAAGCAGGTTTTCCCAACCGCCAACGGGCGAACGAAGCAACAGGCACTCGCCGAGTTTCTGCGCACCGCCTGTCCTCGCATCCGGGCGGCTGGCGCGAAGTGCACGATCGATGTCTTCGGCCTGACGACGACCGTCCCC
>DASTYE010000124.1:0-15345 GCA_035765135.1 Gemmatimonadaceae bacterium
GACGCATACGGCCGCCTGGGCCGATTTCAACGTCGATGGGCACATCGATCTCTTCGTCGGCACCGAATCCGGTGTCGGCATCGGCTGGAGCTCGTATCGGTCGAAGCTCTATCTCAACAATCGCGACGGCACCTTCACCGACGTGGCGAGCAAGGTCGGCATCGATCTCGATGCGTTCGTCAAGGGATCGACGTGGGGCGACATCAACAACGATGGGCTCCCCGATCTTTTCGTTTCGATCATGGGCGCACCCAACCGCCTCTATCTCAATCGCGGGGGACGCGCGATCGACACGTGGCGCTTCGAGGAAGTGTCGGCAAGCGCCGGGACGCAATCACCGCTCATGTCGTTTCCAACGTGGTTCTGGGACTTCGACAACGATGGCTGGGAGGATCTGTTGGTCCTGAGCTACGACAATCGCGCGCCGCTGCACGTGACGGTCGCCCGGGAATATCTCGGTTTGCCGACGGCGTCTCTCGACCGCACCTACCTGTATCGGAACAAGCACGATGGCACGTTCGAGGATGTGACGGAATCGGTCGGGCTCGCCGGCAAGGCGATCTACGCGATGGGGAGCAACTTCGGCGACATCGACAACGATGGCTGGCTGGATTTCTACCTGGGCACGGGGAACCCGGATCTCCGGTCCATCATTCCCAACCGCATGTTCCGAAGCGTCGGCGGGCGCAGGTTCGAGGAAGTCACGATCGAGGGCGGGTTCGGCCATCTCCAGAAAGGACACGGAACGGCGTTCGCCGATCTCGACCGCGATGGCGATCAGGATGTCTTCATGATGCTCGGCGGCGCCTACGCCGGCGACGTGTTCTTCAGCGTGTTGTTCGAGAACCCGGGATGGTCGAACCGCAGCTGGATCACTCTGAATCTCGAGGGCCGCTCGGCCAACCGCTCGGCGATCGGCGCGCGTGTAGAAATCGTCGCCACCGATTCCAGCGGAGCGACGAGGACCGTTAGGCGGACGATCGGCACCGGCGGTTCCTTTGGCGTTGGGACTCTACAGCTTCACGTTGGCCTGGGCTCGGCGGTTCGCGTGCCGTCGGTGCGCGTGACATGGCCCGATTCGCTCCGGTCCACGAGTACCTATTCCGAGCTTCGAGTGAGACGGAGCTACCTGCTCGTTCAAGGGCAAGAGCCGCAAGTGCTCGATCGGCCGCCGGTCCCCTTCCGCCGTGCGAACGTGGCGACCGAGGACCATCGACATAAACCGGGGAGCTAGTGGACTGGTTTTGTGTTTCGGCTGCCCGGCCTGGGGGGCCGCAGATGACGCAGAAGGACGCAGAAACTACAACATCAACGGCTTATCAGGGATTCCACGGATTTTTCAACCGCGAAAGATCAGGGATACGGCGACTGCAAGGACTTTTTGGAACTGCAACCGCAAACCCGAGGAACGGCGGACCCGATAAGCCGCCGCGATCTTCATCCGGTAGGTTCTCACAAAGCCTTTCGCAGTTGCCGTAGGCCGTGCCGTTTCGCCGCTCGAGATCCGTGTCATCCGTGATAAGCTATTGCCGTTGCTGTTGAAGTTTTTGCGCTTTTCTGCGTCATCTGCGGCTCCGGGTCCGAGGCAAGATCTTTTACCGCGAAGGGCGCGAAGGACGCAAAGGGGTCACACAAGAAACAAAAAACAACAGCATTGAAGGACCGAACCAATGTCTGAATCGCCCATGCTTTGCGTCCTTCGCGTCCTTCGCGGTAAAGAGCGAAGGCAATCCGCCCCGCGTCCTCACGCGCTCTGCCGCATCCTGGCGATCGCGATGAGCCTGGCCGCACTTAGTGATGGCGTTGCAGCCCAGAGCGCTGTCGGAATCTTCGATGCCCACACCGACGTCGGGCGCGTCCGACACGCGGGATCTGCGTCGTACGATCCCCAGCGACAGGAGTACCTGATCGCGGGCTCGGGCCAGAACATGTGGAACGATCGCGATGACTTTCACTTCGTGTGGAAGCGTTTGACGGGGAACTTCATTCTCTCCACGCGTGCGCGCTTCGTCGGTGCGGGTGCCGATCCGCATCGGAAGCTCGGCTGGAGCATTCGGCCATCGCTCGAAACGAACAGCGCGCACGTGACGGCCGCGCTGCACGGCGATGGACTCATGTCGCTCCAGTTTCGCCGAGCGACCGGTGGGATGACCGAGGAGGTCAGGTCGCGGGTGAGCCTGCCGGATGCGGACGCGGTAATCCAACTCGAGCGACGCGATGGTGTCTATCTCATGTCAATCGCGCGCTTCGGTGACACACTCGCCGCGCAGGAGCTCACCGGCGTATCGCTCCCCGACACCGTGTACGTCGGCCTGTTCGTCTGCGCACACAACGATGCGGTCGTCGAGGCCGGCACGTTCAGCAACGTGCGCATCACCATCCCTCCGAAGCAGGATTTCGTTCCCTACCGCGATTACATCGGCAGCAATCTCGAGATCCTCGACCTCGCGACCGGGAACGCCACGATCGTGCACCGGTATCGCGGCTCGTTCCAGGCACCGAACTGGACAGCCGATGGCAAGGCGCTGATCTACAACCAGGAGGGGCGACTCTACCGCTTCGACCTCGCATCACGCTCGCCCGAGCCGATCAACACGGGGTTTGCGACTCGCAACAACAACGATCACGTGCTTTCCTTCGACGGTCGGATGATGGGTATCAGCCATCACGCGCCGGAGGACAGCGGCGCATCGATCATCTACACGGTGCCCGCGATCGGCGGCACGCCAACGCGCGTGACCGCGAAAGGACCGTCATATCTGCACGGGTGGTCGCCCGATGGTCGGTGGCTCGTGTACACCGGAGAGCGCAACGGAGAGCTCGACGTCTACAAGATTCCGGTCGCGGGCGGCGAGGAGATACGCCTAACGACCGCGAAGGGACTCGACGATGGTCCCGAATTCACACCCGACGGCTCGTGGATCTACTTCAACTCGTCCCGCAGCGGGCGGATGCAGATCTGGCGCATGCGCCCGGATGGAAGCGGGCAGGAGCAGATCACGAACGACGGGCTCAACAACTGGTTTCCGCACATCTCGCCCGATGGCAAGTGGATCGCCTACCTCGCGTTCCCGCCCGACGTTGCCCCCAACGACCATCCCTTCTACAAGCACGTCCTGCTGCGATTGATGCCCATCGATGGCGGACCCGCGCGCGTCATCGCCTACGTGTACGGTGGCCAGGGAACGATCAACGTTCCGTCGTGGTCGCCCGACGGAACACGACTCGCGTTCGTCAGTAACACGGCGATGCCATAATTTGAAGGCCGAGGGGCCGCAGCTGGACGCAGATGGACGCAGAAACGTCAACAGCAACGTCAACAGCAACGTCAACAGCTCATCACGGATGACACGGATCTTGAACGGCGAAACGGCACGGATTGACCGCAACTGCCAAATGCTTTGTGAGAACCTATGGGATGAAGGTCGCGGTGGCGCGTAGGCGGTTACCGAGGTTGTTGCCGTTGCAGTTCAAAAGCAATTGCAGTTCGCCGTATCCGTGCCGTTTCGTCGTTCAAGATCCGTGTCATCCGTGATGAGCTGTTGACGTTTGCAGTTCTGCGGCCCTTCTGCGTCCATCTGCGGCGCCTCGAAGCTCGTCATCGCGCCAGCGGACCAGGCCGCAGCTGGAACTTCATCACCTTGCTCGTCGTGCCCTTCCCACCCTCCATGTGGAACGGCGCACGCGTGCTGATGCTCGCCCACAGCCCGCGCCCCTTCCATCCCGCGTTCGGGTCATCGATGCGTCCGTCGACCCACTTCGTGTAGAAGCCGAGTGGGTACGGGACGCGGAGGATGACCCACTCGCCGTCTTTGAGGATCAACAGTCCTTCCGAGAGATTCCCCGTGTTGATCGGCAGATTCTCTCCGAGGCCGAACGTGTTGAACTGGTCGACCCATGTGTAATAGCTCGCTTCGGCGCTCCCTGAGTCGGTGACGCCCTGCATTTGCGGAAGCGGCTCGGTGTAGAACGTCCATCCTTCCGGGCAGTGCTGGCCGGTGGCGCTGGGACCGTTGAGCGGTCCCTTGCACTTCCGCCGGTCGAAACTGGCGAGATGCCCACTGGCGAGAGCGGCCCACACCACGCCGTCGCGATCGATGTCCATCCCGCGCGGCGAGAAGCCCTGAACGGGAGCGTTCGGGTTCCCCCACGGCAGCTCGTACAGCTCCGCGAGCGCGGTCGCCGGTGGGTTCGTTCCGGGAACCAGGCGGATGATCGACCCCGGGAAACCTAACGACGACCCCCAGACCGACCCGTCCGGCGCCGGCGACACGGCGTAGAAGCCGGCCCCGATGCGCTTGTCCTTCGTCGAATCGAGCGGGGCGTTGGGCTCGACGTACTCATCGCGCTTGCCGTTCCCGTTGGTATCGAGAATCAGCGCCGTCCACCCCTGCGACCGCTCCTCGTTGCCGGTTTCGTCGTACAGCTTCCTGTTCAGCCAGCCGACGACCGGCCCGCCGCCACTCGTCCACAGCGTGTGATCCGCATCTTCGGCGAACATCAAATGGTGCGTGCTGAAGCAGGTGCTGATGTGCGTCAGCTCTTTCGTTTTCGGATCGTAACTGGCGAGGTGACGCCCCGCGCGCTCCATTGGGAAGAGCTTTGCCGACGGATGATCCGATCCCGCCTTGCAGAACGCGGGGTTGTCGGGCGGACGAACAGTCGCGGTGATCCAGACGCGACCGCGTTCATCGAACATTGGGTTGTGCACGTTCGCCTTGCTCGTCCAGATCGGCTCCTCACCCCAGTACGGCGACCGCTGTGGCATCTCCGGACTCGTCGGCCGCGCGCTGGTGTCGCGAACGGTGAGCGGAACGCGACTCGCCGTGTGGCGCACGGGATCGAGCACCGGCAGATAATCCGCGCTCGCCTCGAGTGCGCCGTAGAGCGAACCGTTGGCGTTCACCGTCGGATTCCGCCGATCGGTGCCGACGAGATCATGAAGGTACGCCTTTGGGTCGGCCCAATCCCACTGCGTGATGACGACGTTGCGCTCGATTCCCTGCGGGCGCCGTGGCGCCGAGCTCGGCAGCTCACCACGCGCGATGCGGTCGGTCCAGTCGGCGAACATCGCGAGCGCGCGCTGCCGCCCGAGCTGGTTGATTCCGCCATTCATCGCCCCACCAGCCTGTCCGGACTGGATGCGCCGATCCCAGGCGGCAACGGATGACGAATGCTTCCCCAGTGATGGGGGGAACTCCCGCGTCGCCTTGTTTCCCAGCTGGTGACACGCGAGGCACCCACCCGATTTCACCACCCTCAACCACTGCGCCTGGCTGCGCATGTTCGGTGAGATGCCGTTCCCCTCCGGGCCCGTCCCGGGAAACTCGCTCTTGTCCGGAATGCGCAGCATCGCGTACCAGTAGCCGGCCGGATAGTACTCCGCCGCCGCTCGCGCGTTAGGCGCGATGATCGCTCTGAGGTTGAGCGTGGTGCCTGGCCTCGCCTGCCGTTTCGGTGAATCGACGAGCCCATACCCGCGCACCCACACGCTGTAGCGCGCCCTGGGAAGCTCCGGGATGACGTAGCGTCCTCGATCGTCGGTGACGACGATCTTCGCGAGCTTCGTGGGCAGCTCGGACGTCTCGGCGATCACCCACACGCCCGCCTCGGGCCCGTTCGCGCTGGTGACGACTCCCGCGATGTCGTTCTCGGCGGCCTCCATGACCGGGCTCGCGGTTCGCGGGAACGAGGCGGCCACGAGCGTGGCGACGGCGAGTGCGGCCAGCCCGAAGTAGGCGGGTCTCTTCGTCATGATCGAAATCCTCCTCGCTCAGCTGGTGTGTCTCGAACAGCTCGGCCTGGGGAGCCGCAGATGACGCAGAAGGCCGCAGAAAACTGCAACAGCAACGGCTTACCACGGATTTTGAACTACGAAACGACATGGATACGGCAGCTGCAAACAGCTTTCTGAGAACCTATCGGGTCAAGTGTTACGGGATCGATCCTCAGGAGCTTTGCTGTTGTAGTTCCAAAAGCTCCTTGCTGTTGACGTATCCGTGTCGTTTCGCCGTTCAAAATCCGTGGAATCCGTGGTAACGCCTTTGACGTTGCAGTTTCTGCGGCCTTCTGCGTCATCTGCGGCGCAAGGGGCTGCCATCCGCAACACACAATGAGTATCGTCTGCTTCACAGGACTCCGCCAGCCGAAGCAGGCTAACCATGAGCAGCCAGAAAGCGATCGTCGAAAAGTACATCGACGGATTCCGCCACTCCGATCACGCGAAGATTCTGAGTTGCCTCACGGATGACATCGTGTGGAAGCTCCATGGCTATCGCACCCTCGAGGGCAAGGCGGCGTTCGACGGCGAGATCAACAACGAGAACTTCACCGGCAAACCGACGCTCAACCTCGAGCACCTCATTGAGGAAGGCGATCGGGTCGCCGTCATGGGCAACGGGCAAGCGACCGAGATCTCCGGGCAGGTCAAGAACTTCGTCTTCTGCGATGTCTTCGCGTTTCGCGAGGGCCTCATTTGCCAAATCGACACGTATCTCGTGTGAAGGCAGACAACCTGAAATTGTGGCCCGCATGACACTCGTGCGTTCGAAGACGCGATTGCTGCTCGCGATGCTCGGCCTGCTGACTCTGCAGGCCAGCGCCGCTGCACAGGAAGCTCGCCAGGCGTGTGCCCCATGCGGCAAACCGCCGTCGAAGCACACCGTGGCCGCCGATGGCCATCCGCTCACCGTCTGGGCGAAGCGTCCAGCCTCCCCGCGCGGAGCCATCCTGCTCGTTCACGGCCGCCGGTGGAGCGCGCTCCCGAACTTCGATCTGCGAGTGCCGGGCGAGCAACGGTCGGCGATGGATGCGTTCGCCGCGAGCGGGTACGCTGCATATGCCGTCGATCTGCGCGGGTACGGCGCAACGTCGCGCGACAGCACCGGATGGCTCACTCCGGATCGCGCGACGGCAGACGTCGCGGCGGTTCTGGATTGGATCGCTCGCCAGGAACAAGATCGCCGCCCGGTGTTGCTCGGATATTCTCGCGGCTCCACTATCGCGTTGCTGGTCGCGCAACGCCATCCCGAGAAGCTTTCGGCGCTCGTTCTCTACGCGTTTCCAGTACACATCGATTCGATGCGTCCCGTGAGCGCCGACCCCGCCTCGCCACCGCGCGCACGGAACACGCGTGAAGGAGCGGCCGAGGATTTCATCACACCTGGCGCGGTGTCGCCCGCCCTGCGCGACGCGTACGTGAACGCGGCCATCGCCGCTGACCCGATCACGGTCGATTGGGCGAAGATGCATGAGTTCAACGCCATGGATCCCGCGGCCGTGCGCGTCCCGACGCTCCTGATCGCCGGATCGCGCGACCCTCTCGCGGCCGGGACGTCGCACAGCCGGCTCTTCATGCGGCTCGGCACCGACGATCGCACGTGGATCGTGCTTCCCAATGCGGATCATGCCGCCCACATCGAGACGTCGCACGAGGCGTTCGTTCAGGGCGTCACGAGCTTCCTCTCTCGCGCGAGGCAAAAAAGGATGCGATAATTTCCGCGGCAGCCCCCGCAGATCGAACCCCACCCGCGACACTCCATGATCGACATCTCGCGACGCCTGCTGCTCGCGTCGATGGCCCTGCCCAGCGTCGTGGCCGCGCAGTCGCTCACCTACCCCGCCGCGCATCGCGACAGCGTCGTCGAGAACTACCACGGGACGAAGGTGCCCGATCCCTATCGTTGGCTCGAGCACCCTGATAGCGGGCACGCTCCGCAGTACCTCGAGGCGCAGCGAAGCCTAACGGCGACATACCTGAACGGCATCGCGCATCGCGATCCGATTCACAAGCGCCTCACCACCCTGTGGGCATATGCGCGTACCGGCGTGCCGTGGCGCGAAGCCGGCCGCTTGTTCTACCTCAGCAGCTCCGGAGCGCAAGCGCAGTCAGTGCTCTACATCCAGAAGGATGCCGGCGAGCAGCCGCGCGCCGTCCTCGATCCCGCCACGATCTCACCCGACGGGGCGATCGCCGTCGGCGATCATGTCGTGTCCCCCGACGGTCGCCTGCTCGCCTACCGCACCGCGCAGGGCGGCGCCGACCTGGGCCAGATTCACGTCCGTGAGATGGCAACGGGGCGCGACCTCGGGGGCGTCGTCGACAGTGTTCTGACGTCGGTGTGCTGGACACACGACGCGCGCGGATTCTTCTACATCCGCCCGCCCGCGCCGAAGCCGGGTGATACCCAGTCGAGCGAGCGCATCGACAAGCAACTCTTCTATCACGTTCTCGGACAGCCACAGGCGAAGGACCGCTTCATTCAGGGGTGGACTGAGAGCTCGCGATGGCTGTACTGCATGTTGAGCGAGGACGGGCGCTACGCGCTGGCCGTCGTCGAGCAGGGAACGGAGAGCGCGATGTATGTCATGGACCTCCGCGATCCGACGAAGCCTCACGTGGCCGCACCGCTCGTACGCCTGCTTGGCGATCGCGCCGCGTTCCACACCCCACTCGACATCGTCGGACGCACGCTCTACGCGCGCACGAATCTCGACGCGCCGCGGAATCGCGTCGTTGCGCTCGATCTTGCGCAGGGTTCGAGCGCCAGGGCGCGCACGGTCGTGCCCGAGTCGCCGGACGTGATCATCGATGCCGTCATCGCCGGCGATCGTATCGTCGTGAACTACCTCGCCAACGTCACCAGCCGGGTGCGTCTCTTCACGCTCGACGGGACGCCGTCAGGCGAGGTTGGGCTTCCCGGTGTCGGGGCGGTCGGCTGGCCGCTCAGCGCGCGACCTTCCTCCCGCGACCTCTACTACTCGTTCGCATCCTTTCTCGCGCCACGCACCGTATACCGGTACGACCTGCGGAGCGGCACGAGTGCGTCCTTCAATCCGCCGCGCGTTCCGTTCGACGCGAGTGCCTACGAGACGAAACAGGTCTTCTACACGTCGAAGGACGGCACGCGCGTGCCGATGTTCATCACCGCCGCGAAAGGCCTGAAGCTGGACGGGACGCATCCGACCATGCTCACGGCGTATGGCGGGTACGGCATCAGCAGCGATCCGCATTACGAGCCGGACATTCCGCTCTGGCTGGAGATGGGCGGCATCTACGTCGTCGCCAACATTCGCGGCGGCGGGGAATACGGCGAGGAGTGGCATCGCGCCGGCATGCTCGACAAAAAGCAGAACAGCTTCGATGACTTCCTCGCCGCCGCGGAGTACCTGATCGCCGAGCGGTATACGACGGCGAGCAAGCTGGCGATTTACGGGCGATCGAACGGTGGACTGCTGGTGGGGGCCGTCATGACGCAGCGCCCCGACCTCTTCGCGGCGGCCGTCGCCGACGCGGGGCACTACGACATGCTCCGCTATCACAAGTTCACGGTTGGCGCGGGGTGGATCTCGGAGTTCGGCTCTCCCGACGACCCGAAGGCGTTCCCGCATCTGCGCGCCTACTCCCCGCTGCACAACGTGCGCGCGGGCACCTGTTATCCGGCGACGCTTCTGCTCGCGGCCGACCATGACGACCGGGTGGTGCCGAGCCACGCGTACAAGTTCGCGGCCGAGCTGCAGGCAGCGCAGGGCTGTCAGCGACCGGTGCTTTTGCGCGTCGCGGTGGACGCGAGCCATAGCTACGCGTCGAGCGAGGCGCGGGTCTCCGAACGCGCCGACATGTGGGCGTTCGTGGCCGCACAGCTGGGCCTTCGTTAGGCGCCGCGCCTGGCTGGATTACGCTTCGCCCATCACCAGCCCTTCGATCGTGTGCGCCTGAACGATCGGTTCGAGAGTCGACACGACTCTGCACGTCAGATGGCTGCGCAGCCACTCCGGCAGTGAGTCGTAGCAGGCCTCGGTGAGCTGGAGGTCGTGACGCTCCGCGTTCCCCGCATCGGGCGCATCCACGCCAAGCACGAGCACCGGGCGTGACACGCTCGATCGATTTGGGGTCCCCCGGTGGATGGTGAGCGCCGAGCGGGCGGAGATGTCCCCCATGCGCGGCATCTTCTTCTGCGCACGCGCTTCGTACCGAGGGTAGAGCGTCTTCGGTGGAAACATCCCGTGATCGAACCCATCCGGCTCATCCCATTGCGTCCCCGGTGCGATCTCGAAGGGCCCCATGTCCTCGGTCACGTCGACCGTGGTGATGTTGAAGGCGAGTGAATTGAGCCCCCGGCCCGTGAGCGTCGCGTCGGGGGATGGAAAATCCCGGTGCCACGGCTGCAGCATCGCTCCGGGAAGCGGCACATCGAATCCGATCTCGACGATCGTGTAGTCAGGCCCCAGCACCGAGCGGCAGACGGCGACCACCCACGGGTGCGTGATTAGATCGCTGAATCCACGAATGCGCTCCGGGTGCACCTCGGCGTAGTAGCGCTTCGGCCCGCGGCCGACGAGGGCGCCGGGCCGCGTGAGCCCCTCCGCGAAGAGCGCGTCGATGTCCTCGCGGAGCTCCTGAACCCAGTCGCGCGTGAACGCTCCTTTCAGTCCAATGATCCCGTCGCCATACAGTCCGCGCATGATCGCCGACGGCTCGAAGGATGCGTCGGAGGCGTTAGGCGCCACCGGTGCCTGAAGGGTGGTCATGCGCCGGTCCTCACGTGTGACCTCGATCCCGTACTCCGAACGCGAACACGGTACTGGAGCGATACTCTCCATCCGGCCGTAATACGGTGGAGGGAAAGTGCGGCTGGTTTGGCGAGTCGGGAAAGTGCTGCGTCTCGAGGCAGAACCCGGAGCGATGCACGTACGCGCGTCCCGCCTTTCCGCGAATGCTCCCATCGAGAAAGTTACCGGTGTACAGCTGCATGCCGGGCTCGGTCGTGTACACGTCGAGCACGCGTCCGGTCACCGGCTCGACGGCGCTCGCCGCGTGCGAGAGTCCGTCATCGAACCGGTCGAGGACGTAGTTGTGGTCGTATCCGCCCGAGAGTCGCAGCTGCTCCTCGCTGGCATCGATGCGCTCACCGATCGGGTGCGGAGTGCGAAAATCGAACGCGGTGCCGGCGACGCTCTCGATCGCGCCGATGGGGATGAGCTCGGCATCGACCGGCGTGAAGCGCGAGGCGTTGATCAGCAGCTCGTGACCCGTCACGTTGTCGGTTCTCGATCCGGCCAGGTTCCAGTACGTGTGCTGCGTCAGGTTGACCGGGGTCGGACGCGTCGTCGTCGCCTTGTAGTCGATGATGAGCTCGTTATGGTCGGTCAGCGCGTACGTCACCTGCGTGGTCAGCGCGCCGGGATAGCCCTCCTCGCCGTCAGCGGACCGGTAACGCAGCGCCACGCCACGCGATGCCTTGTGCGCGAACGGATCGGCGCTCCACACCACCTTGTCGAAGCCGCGCTGGCCGCCGTGCAGGTGATTCCGACCGTTGTTGTGCGCGAGACGATACTCGACTCCGTCGAGCGTGAAGCGTCCGCGGGCGATGCGGTTCGCGTAGCGCCCGACGATCGCGCCGAAATAGGAGGCGCTGCGGAGATAGCCCTCGACATCGTCATGCCCAAGCACGATATCTTCGACCACGCCATCGCGATCGGGCGTGCGGAGCGAGACGATGATGCCCCCGAAGGTGATGACGCTGATCTCGACACCGCGCGCGTTCGAGAACGTGAAGCGCTCGACGGGCGTACCATCGGGCGCGGTGCCGAAGGCATCGCGCGTGGGCATCGTCCCTCCACTGGTACGAGCAGTGGTCGTCACCATGGCTGGCATCCGACCTCTAGGGACACTGGCCCGCGGGGACGAGCACGGGAACGCCGCTCGCCACCGGGGTACCGAAATTGGGTGTTCCGTCGGCATTCCACCCGAACTTCTGCATGCGGATGACGCGATCGGCCCACCCCGCCGCATTCTGTGTCTTCGAGTGATACACGATCCACGGCTCGGTCCCGTCGGGAGACACCGTGAAGCTCGCATGACCCACGCCATAGACGCCGAGATTCGGCGCGCCGGTGAACACGGGGCCAGACTTCGTCCAGCTCGCCGGGTTCAGCGGATCGGCGCCTGACGAGAGCTCGAGGAGGCCAAGCCGGTAGTCCGGAAGGAAGGACTCGCGAGCGGAGTACACGATGAACGTGTGCGTTCCGTTGACGAGGAACTCCGGGCCCTCCTGAAGATTGAGCTGCGTCCCGATCTCCCACGTCTCCACCGGCGAGCTGATCCTCACGCGATTCGTGGCGATCGTCCACGGATTCGACATCCGGGCAATGTACAGGTGCTGCGGCGTCACGTGCGTCGGCTCGTTCCGCTCCCACCCGGACCAGACGGCGTACAGCTGACCATCGATGCGATGAACGGTGAGGTCGATCGCCCACACCGGGTTCGTTCCGCCGGCGACGTCATCACCGGTGTACAGCATCCCCTTGTCGGTGTAGGTGCCTTGCGGGTCTGGACCGGTGGATTCGAGCACGCCGCTGCGCTGGTCGGTGAAGGCGGCGTCCTGTCCCGACGGCCCAGGCTGTCCCGCGGCGTAGTAGATGTACCAGCGCCCGTCGATGAGGTGGAGCTCCGGCGCCCAGATGTCCGTCTGATTCCACCCCGAGCCAGTGGGCTGCCACACGCGCACAGCGTTGCGCTTGAGGCTCGTCAGGGTGTCGGTGCGGTAGACGTAAATTCCCCCGTCACGCGACTCGACGCTGTAATACTTCCCCTCGTGCCGTACGACCCACGGATCGGCGCCGGGCGCGATGGGGTTCGTGAAGGTATTGGGGCACAGCGGCCCATTCGGGCGGCCGTCGTTCCCCGTTCCTCCGGAGGAGCACGCGGCCGCGCTCAACGAGAGCGCGACCGCGGTCCCGAGCCACTGTGATTTCACCGAAGCTCCACGATCACCATCCGGGATTCTGCGGAAGGTTCGGGTTGAGGTTTCTTTCGTTCGTCGGAATGGGCAGGCGCTCCGACTTTCCGACGACGAAGCCCGCGCGCCCAGCCCCAGGATCGGCGGCGAAGTCGGGATCGTGCGCGGCCAGCGCCGGCGTCAGCCGGTCGTGGCGGCGCAGATCGTTGAACCGTGACATCTCCAGACCGAGCTCGAACATGCGCTCGTGGAGAATCGTATCGCGCAGCTGCGCCTGGCTGAGACCGGCGAGCGCCGCCTTGTTCGCGCGAGCGCGCACCTGGTTGATGAACGTGAACGCCTGCGCGGTCTGGTTCGACTCGTTGAGCGCTTCGGCCTGCATCAGGAGCACGTCGGCGTACCGGAGCACCTTGAAGTTGATCGGGTTGTCCCAGCGCTGGTCCGTGTTCAGCTCCGTCTCCCCGTACTTCCGGAAGAACAGCATCGTGTCCTCGCGCGCGGGCGAGGCCGGATTGTCCACGAAGAACGAGCCGCGATCACGCCCGTACACCTGCTCGGTGGCGCGCGCCGGATCATGGTAGAGAATCGTCGCGTCCAGCCGGGGATCCACCGCGTTCGTGGTCGTACGGGATGCCATGAACTCGTTGAAGTACCAGCGCGTCGGCCGACCGTCGCAGAACGTCGGATTGAAATCCTGCATCGGCGGACCTGGGCGATAGCAGGGACCGATCATCTTCGGGAAGCTGATCCCGGTCACGCCAATTGGCCACATGTCCTCAGTCTCCACCTCGAAGATCGATTCCGGATTCACGTCATCCAGCGCCTGACGGAAGTTGTCGGCGTAGTTCGGGAGCAGCGCATACAGCCCCGACGTAATCACCTCGCCTAACGCCTGGGAGGCTTCGGTCCACTTCCCCGTCATGTCGAGCACGCCGGCCATCTGCAGCCGCACGCGTCCCAGCATGGCCTGCGCCGCACCCTTCGTGGCCCGTCCGGTGTTCCCCGGCGGATACTGATCGGCGCGCGGAAGCACCGCCGCCGCATCCACCAGGTCCCGCTCGATCGCCGCCCACGTGTCCGCGGGTGGCGAGGCGCCGGGACGGTCCGTCGGCGCCGGCGGCGCGAGAATGAGCGGGATGTTCTCGTAGAGGGTGACGAGATTGTAGTACGCCAGCGCACGCAGGAACTTCGCCTCACCGACGATGCGGCTGCGCTCCGTCGCATCCATGTTGATGTTCGGTACGTTCGCGATCACCAGGTTCGCGCGGCTGACCAGCTCGTAGTTGTGGATCCACAGATGCCGGTTCACCTCGAAGTTGTAGTCGTTGAGGTGAAAGGCGTTGAAGTTCGCGAGATCGCCCCACGGACTGGTGCGCGCCGTTCCGATGTCGGACCGGATGTCGTGGGCGAAGATGTGCCATCGGCTGAAGACGCCGAGGTGGAGGAGATTGTTGTAGACGGCGGTGAGGCCGCGGTTCGCGTCCGATGCCGACTGCCAGAACGTCTGACTGCTCTGCTGGTTTGGATTCGTGACATTCAGATCCGAGCAGCCAGCCAGCATCGCTCCGGCGAACAGCGGCGCGGCGAGTCTATAGAGGCGCATGGTGGCGTTAGGTGAGCGTTGAGTCATGATGGCTGTCTCGATCACATGCGGACGTCGATGCCGACACTGACCGTCCGCGGATTCGGATAGATCCGTCCATCGTCGATCCCGCGTCCGAGGGGATTGCCGAAGCCCAGTGTCTCCGGATCCCAGTTGGAGAAGTCCGTGAAGGTGTGGGCATTTTGCACGTTCAGGTAAATCCGCGACTCGAGATCGCGCCCGCCGGACAGCCGCGACGTGATCGACGAGGGCAGCCGATATCCGACGAGGATGTTCTGGATGCGGAGATAATCGCCATCCTCGATCCATCGGTCGGAGAGGAACCGCGTGTTGTCGTTCCCCGCAGCCAGCGCGCGCGGCGTCGTCGTGCTTCTGTTCTGCGGCGTCCACGGCTCGAACCCGGCGCGGAAGTTCGACGGATCGTCCATGCGATCGGTCCAGTAGCGCGCCACGTTGAAGATCTTGAAGCCGCTCGCTCCGCGCAGGTTGACGCCGAAGTCGAACCGCCCGTAGTTGCCGTCGAAGAAGAGGCCAAACGAATACTTCGGCGTGCCGTTCCCGACCTCGACGCGATCATCATCGTTGATGATTCCATCGCGGTTGGCATCCACGTACCGGATGTCGCCCGGCTGCGCATTGGGCTGAATGACCTTCACATCATTATTTGGCAGCGTCGTCGTGTGCGCTTGCACCTCTTCCGCCGTCTGGAAGATGCCGGCCGTCCGCACGAGGTAGAACGTGCCGAGCGCGCTCCCGACCGCCGTGCGAGCGGCGCCGGTCTGGTCGAACAGCGGCTGCCCGCCGTTGCCGAGCGACAGCACCTTGTTCCGCGTCGTCGTCAGCGTTGCGCTCGTATTCAGCCCGAGTCCGCCCTCGTCTCCATTCATCCAGCGATACGTGAGGCCGAGCTCGAAGCCGGTGTTGCGCATCGATCCGGCGTTGACCACCGGACTCCGCGCGATGTCCTCGCCGATCCCGAGACTCCACGGCAGCGGCGCGGTC
>DASTYE010000125.1:0-9591 GCA_035765135.1 Gemmatimonadaceae bacterium
GCGAACTATGCGCCGGGAAAGCAGATCGCGCTGGCGCTCGACGTCGCGGCGTCGGAGCTGCATCAGGGCGGCGACTACGTCTTCAAGAAGAGCGGCGCGAAGACGAGGAGCGCGGAGGGGATGATCGAGCTCTACCAGAAGTGGATGGAGGATCATCCGATCGTGTCCATCGAGGATGGCTTGGCCGAGGATGACTGGAAGGGATGGGAGTCGCTGACGAAGGCGCTCGGGGATCGCGTGCAGCTCGTCGGCGATGATCTCTTCGCCACCAACACCGATCGTCTCGCCCGAGGCATCGAGGGCGGCGTCGCCAACGCGATTCTCATCAAGGTGAACCAGATCGGGACGCTCACCGAGACGCTCGAGGCCATTGAGCTGGCGAGGTCGGCGGGATACCTCTCGGTGATCTCGCACCGCTCGGGAGAGACGGAGGACACGTTCATCGCCGACCTCGCGGTCGGGACGTCCGCCGGTCAGATCAAGACCGGTTCCGCCTCGCGCAGCGACCGCGTGGCAAAGTACAACCAGCTGCTTCGCATCGAGGAGGAGCTCGAGGACGCGGCGGAATATCCGGGGGGCGCCATTTACGGCTTGTGATGGCGAAGAGCGCGGCGAGGGCGCGGTGGAAGCGCGTGGTATTGGGCGCCGCCGTCATCGGCGTCGTTGTGTTCGCGGTGCAGGGTGGGGAATACGGCACCTGGGATCTCGTGAGGCAGCAGTCGCGGCGCGAGCGTCTACAGTCCAGGATCGATTCGCTGACCCGAATCGTGGATTCGTTGGAGCGCCGAAGGCGTGCGATTCGCACCGATCCGGCGGCGCAGGAGCGGATCGCGCGTGAGGAGTTCGGAATGGTGAAGGGGGACAAGGAGCTCCTCTATCGGTTCGCGGAGCCGTGAGAGGAAAGCGGAAGGCGGAACCCGGTAAGCCCCTTGGACGATTCGAGATCGGATACCGCCGGAAGGTCTTACGCAACTCCGCATTCCGTATTCCGCATTCTTGACCCGACGTACAAGAGGCACTAGCTTTCGCGTCACTATCGCGGGGTGGAGCAGCCTGGTAGCTCGTCGGGCTCATAACCCGAAGGTCGCGGGTTCAAATCCCGCCCCCGCTATGAAAACGGCCGGTCCGCGAGGGCCGGCCGTTTTGGATTCCTGGCAGGGTAGCTCAGCTGGTTAGAGCACGGCACTCATAATGCCGGGGTCGCGGGTTCGAGTCCCGCCCCTGCTATCGATGAGCCAATCACTTACGCGTGGTTGGCTCGCTTCTTTTCCATCGCGGCGCACCGCGCGTCCCCCTCGTTATCTTGAAGCAGCAGTTCATCGCACCCTCGACACGAGACCGCCGGAAGGATTGACGTCATGAAGGACATCGATCGCGTCTTGCGAGACGCACAAACGGGACAGACGTGGACGATCGGCTTTCTGAGCTGGCGCGCCACCGATGACCCGAATTATCCCGACCTTCGTGGACGCATGCGCCTGGGCTGCACGCCGGCCTCGGGCAACCGCGTGTACATCGAGGTTCCCACCGACGAAGCGCGGAATGACGACGCCGTCCTCGAGCGGTTGCGCACGCCACCGGGCCGCTGAGGCGGGCATAACGGCTGTTTCGTAGGAAGAAACCCAGGCCGAGTGTCCCGAGTCGCTTCAGCCTCGCTTGATCACGACGCCGCCTGGGGCAGCGTGAAGTAGAACGTCGTTCCCCGGCCGAGCTCGCTCTCGACGGAGAGCCGTCCTCCGTGCGCTTCGACGATGCCCTGCGCGATGGCAAGCCCGAGCCCGGCGCCCCCGCGCTTCGTGCGATCCGCCTGCCAGAATCGATCGAACACATGCGGAAGGTGCGACGGCGCGATGCCGGTCCCGGTGTCGGCCACCGCGATCTGAACCTCCGTGCCTAACCGCGAGGCGCGCACCTCGACGCGCCCGTGCGGCGGCGTGAACTTCAGCGCGTTGTCGAGCAGGTTCGAGAGCACCTGCGTGAGCCGGTCGCGGTCGCCGCTCACGAGCGGCACGTCGTCGGTGCCGACGTACTTCAGTTCCACCTCTCTCGCTTCGGCCTCCGGCTCGAACAGCTCGAGAGTCTCGACGACGAGCGTCCCGACGCGGAGCGACGCACGCTGAATGGCGAACGTCCCGGACTCGATTCGAGTCACATCCAGCAGATCGCGAATCAGGCGATCCATCGATCTCGCCGCGCGCCGAATGACGCCGAGCTGGCGAGCGCGCTGCTCCTCGGCCAGCGGAAGGTCGATGAGGTTGGCGGCGCCCATCGTGATGGTGTGCACCGGATTTCTCAGATCGTGCGCGACCAACCCCACCACCTCATCGCGCACGCGCATCGCCCGCTCGGCCTGCGCGCGAGCCTCCCGCTCTCGCGCCAGCAGGCGCTCGCGTTGCGTCTCCGCCTCCTTCCGCGCGCTGATGTCGAGGCACACGGCGATCCCGCGATCGTCCGACCCCTCGAGCATCGCGGCGGCAACAAGCAGCGGCACTTCGCGGCCGTCACGCGCGTAGAACGCCTTTTCCCACGGAGTCGCAATGCCTGTCTCCGTGATTTCTCGCTGCTTGGTGACGTCCGCGTCGTGCGAGGAGGGAGGCGTGAGTGAGCGCCAGCTCAGTGACCCTTCCTCCAGCTCGCGCCGCGTGTATCCCAGCATGCGCAGGAACTGGTCGTTCGCGTCGGTGATCGCACCCGCGAGCGTCCAGTAAAACACGCCGACGATCCCGGACTCCACGATGCGGCGGAGCTTGGCCTCGCTTTCACGGACCGCCTGCTCGGCGTTGCGTGCGTCCGTCACGTCGGTGTGCGAGGCGAGCCATCGCACGATCCGCCCGTCGGGGTGCTTGATCGGCACCGCCCGGGCGAGGAACCAGCGATAGACGCCGTCATGCCGGCGGAGCGGGAACGTATCCTCCCAGACTTCCCCGCGGGCGAAGCACTCCTGCTGCCCCGTGATCACGCGCTTCAGATGCTCCGGATGATGCAGCCGGTGCCAGCCGTAGTCGCGCAGCGCCTCAGGCCCGAGTCCCGAGAAGTCATACCACTGGTCACTGAACCACGACCGGCGCCCGTCGCTCGAGGAAATGCTCAGCATTTGTGGCGTGGCGTTGGCGAGCGAGCGGAAACGACTTTCGCTCTCTCGAAGGCTATCCTCCATGCGCCGCCGTTCGGTGACGTCGGTAGAGGCGCCGGTCATGTACAGCGGGCGGCCATCGGTGTCGCTGATGACTTTCCCTTTCGCTGAGATCCATCGTTCCTCGCCATCGATGACGACGCGGAACTCCTCATCGAAATCGACCCCCTCGCCCGCGCATGCCCAGACCGCCTGGATGACCCGCTGGCGGTCATCGGCGTGCACGAGGGCGGCGAACGCCTCGAGCGAATCGGTGACCGCACCGGGCGGCACGCCAAGCAAGCCGGCGAGGTTCTCGTCGAGGTCGAGCGAGCTGGCGCGAATGTCCCAGCGAAACGTTCCCGTGTTCGATGCGGTCAACGCCGCCTGGAGGCGCTCCTGCGCCTCGCGGAGCGCGTGCTCGATCGCGCGCTGTTCGGAGATGTCCTCGGCGACACAGAGGAAGAAGGCGAAGTCGTCGTTGCTGTCGCGGACGGCGGAGATGGTGACACGCCCCCAGACGAGCGAGCCATCGCGGCGCACGAGCTGTTGCTCGCGGCGGTCACTGGCGATTTCGCCGGCCGCGATCTGCGCGCTGGCGCTGGCGCAGCGCGGTGGGTCCAGACAGATGGCGACGTCCTGCACCGTGCACCCGAGCAGCTCGTCGCGGTCGTAGCGGAGGAGCGTGCAGAGCTCGTCGTTGACGAGGAGGAATCGGCCGTCGCGGTCCAGGTGAGCAATTCCGATCGGCGCGCGGTCGATTGTCGCGCGCAGACCGCGCGGCCCCTCACGCTCGCTGGCCGCACTGAGCGGCGGGATACCAGTCAGTGTCCCGCGGTTTCCCAGCCCGACGGCGTAGTCCATACTCTTTCCTCGGCGTTCGCGTAGCCGCTCGCACGTCGTCGTGCCCAGGCGAGGCTTCTGAACCTCCTTGCCGGCCGCTGCCCGAATGATAGAAAGGGACTGCTCCGAAACAGTCGGATTCCCGCCGCTGACCGCGTGGGGATTTTCCCGACGGGGGTTGCATAAAAGCACGATCGTTCGTCATCTTCTTTCAATGCGCAAGGGCGAGGCAACCCGCGAGCGGATCCTGGAATCGGCGTTCGAGCTGGCCAGCACCGAGGGGCTGGCGGGTCTGTCCATCGGTCGCCTCGCCGAGCGCAACGGGATGTCGAAGAGCGGGCTCTTTGCGCACTTCGGCTCAAAGGAAGGGTTGCAGCTCGACGTCCTCGAGCTCGCGACCGCCCGCTTTCGCGACCGCGTGTTCACCCCCGCGCTTCGCGCGGATCGCGGAGAGCCGCGGGTGCGCGCGCTCTTCAACCATTGGCTCGAGTGGATCGACGATCAGTCGAACCCGGGCGGATGCATGCTCACCGCCGCCGCGATCGAGCTGGACGACCAGCCCGGTCCCGCACGCGACATGCTGGTCGACGTGCAGCGACAATGGGCGGAAATGCTCGCGCGGGCCGTTCGCATCGCCATTGAGGAACGGCACTTCCGCGCCGACGTCGATCCCGCGCTGTTCGCGTTCCAGCTCTACGGAATCGTTCTGAGCTATCACCACGCGCGACGGCTGCTGCGCGACCCGCGCGCGCGGCGGCGGGCCCGCGACGCCTTCGAAGCCTTGATCCAGACCGCCCACCCCCGCCCGACGCGCTGACCACGTGACAACGAGCACACGGCCGAATGGCCGCCACGAAAAACGCACGGGCGTTCGGTTATCCAACGGACACGCCACGCTCCTGCGAGCGTACTTCATCGCCCTCGCCCGGACGGCGCCGCGCGCCGCCGAACGCCAGGCAGCCGCGCTGTTCTGCCTTCCGCGGCGGCTGAAGCATCGCGACGTGCCGCCGCTCCCGGCCGTGGCGCGGTCACGGGTCGTCGAGCTCGGCACGAAGCGGCTCGCCGCCTGGACGTGGGGCGCCGGTCCACAGGTGCTGCTCGCGCACGGGTGGGAAGGCACGGCACGCGACATGGTGCCCATGGCGAACGCGCTGACGCGGCGCGGGTGCAGGGTCACCGTCTTCGACATGCCGGCCCACGGGCGCTCCACCGGCAGGACGACGACGCTTCCGGAAATGGCGCGCGCGCTCGCCGCCGTCGCCCGCGCCACCGGGACGCCCGATGCCCTCGTCGGGCATTCGTTAGGCGCGGCGGCCGCCGTGCTCGCGATGCGCGACGAGATCCAGGCGTCGTCGGCGGCGTTGATCGCCCCCGTCGCGGAGCCGTGGCTGTTTCTCCGGCGCCTCGCGGACCTGCTGGCCTTCTCGGCGCAGCGATACGATGGACTGATCGCGAGAGTGGAGGAGCGGGCCGGCAGTCCCGTGCACGCGATCGATGGCGTTGCCGCCGCCCGGACGCTCACGGCGCGCGCGATGATCCTGCACGATCCCGCCGATCGGCAAGTGCCGTTCGCGCAGGCTGAAGCGTTGGCGACTGCGTGGCCCGGCGCGCTGCTGCACGCGATGCCCGGGCTCGGCCACCGCCGGCCGCTCTTCGATCCGGAGGCCATCGAGCGTGTCATCGAGCACATCGCGCCGAACGGGCACGCCGAAACGAACACCGAAGCGTTCAGCTAAAGAAGTCAAAGTCAGATTGTGCGGAGCCGCGCGCGGCAGTCTGAATTCTGACAGCCGACGTCCGACCGCGGTCGGCTTCGGGGTGGTCCTGACCGAAGTCCACCTAACGGGTGTGACGCGCGTGACCACCATCACGTCAGAAGAGTAACTCGCGTCGTCGCCCGCACCGGCACACCCGTCGAGGGTATGATTCTCGCGAAGCATGTAGCGAGAAGGCCGGTGCGAGGGAGGCGACGAACGCGGTCGCATCCACGGCCGATGCCCCTTCGCACGAGAGGTGGGGACGATGTCGCTGATGGTCCTCCCGTTGGCCCTCGGGGCCGCGGTCCCGCTCACCCTGTGGCTCGTCAGGCAGCGCCGTGTGAGAGCTCGACGTGCTCTCGAGATGGCGCGTCTCGACAACAAGCTGCAGCGCGCGCGTCACGCGCTTCGCGAGAGCGAAGAGCGCTACGCGCTCGCCGCGCTTGCGGCCAACGATGGTCTCTGGGATTGGGACCTCGCGCGGAACCGCTGCGACTTTTCCCCGCGGTGGCGCGCGATGCTGGGGCTCGAGCACACATCGCTGCTGCCGCTCGCCCGGGAATGGCTCGACCGCGTGCATCCGGATGACGCACCGCGTTTGAGCGCCGACATCGATGCTCACGTCGCGGGCGCATCCCCTCGACTCGAGAACGAACACCGGGTCCGACACGCCGACGGATCGTGGCGATGGATGCTCGTCCGCGGTCTGGTACTTCGCGAAGCCGGGGCGAGGGCGACACGCCTCGCTGGCTCGATGACCGACATCAGCGCGCGGAAGAAGGCCGAGGAGGAGCTCCGGCGAGCGGCGATGCACGACGCGCTCACCGGGCTGCTCAACCGCGCGTGCTTCCTCGAAGTGCTCGAGCGCGCCGTCGCCCGTATTCAGCGGCGCCCCGACCGCGCCATCGCGCTGCTCTTTCTCGACCTCGATCGGTTCAAGCAGATCAACGACAGCCTGGGCCACCTCGCTGGCGACCGACTCCTGACGAGCATCTCTCGGCGGCTGCAGGGATGCGTGCGCCCCGGCGACGTGCTGGCGCGCCTGGGAGGGGATGAGTTCGCGGTGCTGCTCGAGGACCTCAAGGAACCCACCGACGCCACGCGGATTGCCGAGCGGATGCAGGAGGTGCTGCACGTGCCGCTGCCCGGCGATTCGAGCGAGGTGGTCGTCACGGCGAGCATCGGGATCGCGTTCGGCGGCGCGGACCTCGACGGACACGAGGAGCTGCTGCGTAACGCGGACCTGGCGATGTATCGCGCGAAGGCGACTGGAAAGGCGCGCTACGAGGTGTTCGATACCGGATCGCGGGCCACTGAGCGCGCGCGGCTCGAGCTGGAGAACGACCTGCGGCGTGCGCTGGAGCGCGGCGAGCTGCGCGTGTACTACCAGCCGATCGTCACCGCTACCGATCGGCGCATCGTCGCCTTCGAGGCACTGGCCCGGTGGGCGCACCCACAGCGAGGATTGCTCAATGCGGCGGCATTCATTCCTCTCGCCGAGGAGAGCGGCACCATTTCAGCGCTCGGTCGATGGGTGCTTCGTGAGGCGCTCGCGCAGGTGCGCCAGTGGCAACGCGACTACCCATCCGACCCACCCCTGACGGTGAGTGTCAACCTCTCACCACGAGAAGTGGCGCAGCCGCGACTTCCCGCGACCGTGGCGGACGCCCTTCGTGAGGCGGGTGTGCCGCCGAGGTCCCTCGCGCTGGAGATTACGGAGAGTCTCTTCATCGACACCGCCGACGCGACGCTCAGCACGCTTCGGGAGCTCGCATCGCTCGGAGTACGCCTTCACCTCGACGATTTCGGCACCGGCTACTCCTCGCTCAGCTATCTGCACCGCTTTCCGATCTCGGCGATCAAGATCGATCGCTACTTCGTCAGCCGGCTGGACGCGCCCGGCTGCGAGCAGATCGTGCGTTCGGTGGTCGATCTTTCCACGCGGCTGGGCATGGAGACCATCGCCGAGGGTGCGGAATCGGACGCGCAGGGAAGCCGGTTGCAGTCACTGGGATGCCGGATGCTTCAGGGATACGCCTGCGCGCGTCCGGTGCCGCCGGGCGAGGCCGAGGTCCTGCTGGCACGGCAACACGGGATGGCGGATGCCGATGCCGACGTGGAAACGGCGCCGCGGCACAGCTTCCCGCCGCCGGAGAGCGTTCACCCGTCGCTCGGAGCCTAACGAGCCGCCGTCCGGATCTCGATGGTCCGGCCGTCGTCGGCGAGGGTCGTCGTTGCTTCGTGGCCCGCGGCGAGCGTGCGCAAGGCGCTCGCCTCGATGAACCAGTGCTCGTGCTTTTCCGGGCGGCAGGTGCATGGCATGGCGACGACGCGTGCGGTATCCGGACGGCCATCGACGAGCAACGACAGCGATCCCGACACCGTGCGCAACCGGGCCGCTGTCTCCGCCGTAATCTCGTGCTTGCCGTCGTTGGCGGTCTTTCGAGAGACCGCGCGCCGTTCGAGAACTTCACTCATGGTCAGTCGTCCGTGCCGGCGGTGGCTGCCGAGAGCAGCGAGGAGAACTCGATCGCGTTTGTCGGCGCGTAGTTACCGTAGCAGTTGTTGAACACGACGTGTGTCTCCCGCACCTGGGCCGAGACCACGAGCACCGGATCCACCCACTCCGTCAGCTCGCCCTCGTCGTAGAGATAGCGATATCGCTCCGAGACGATTTCGTTTCGCTCCTCCCACGTCTCACTACGCCGTCCGTGCAGCCGCACGATCGCGAGCTGCTTCGACGTCACCAGCGGCGTCGCGGGAAGGCTGCTCTTCATGCCGGACGGCGCATCGACGATCACCATCGGGATGTCGTTGTCCGCCAAAAATTCAGGCGTGCGTTTCGCCATCCGTCCGGTGAGCCACGAGCGGTGCCGGAACTCCACCGCGATGGGCAGTCCGTCCAGCCGCTCGCGCGCCGCGATCAACGCGTCGGCGTTCGCGCGCGAAGGAACGAACCAGCGCGGGAACTGGAAGAGCACGACGCCGAGCTTGCCGCTCGAGTGCAGTGGCTCCAGCGCGTCGCGGAAGTGTCGCCACACCTCGTCGAGGACGTCCGGTGGCAGGTCCTTCGCGTACACGCGCGTCTTCTTCGCCTCGTCGGCCGGCAGCATCTCACGAAGGTCCTTCGGGAGGCGCTTGGTCTCCGTGGGGTGATCGGTCATGAGCGCATGCGCCTTCACGTCGAACACGAAGTCATCCGGCGTGCGCTCCACCCAGAGCTCCGCCATCTGCCGAGCGGGGAGCGCGTAGTATGTGGAGTCCACTTCCACGAGGCTGAAGCGGGAAGCGTAGTACCGGAGCCGGTCTTCCGCGCTCGTGATCCCCGGCGGGTAGAAGACCCCCGGTTTCACGAGCGTGGGCTCCGTCCACGCCGAGATGCCGACACGAATGCGCCGATGTCGCGAGCGAATCTCCGCACGCGATGGAGGCTCCACGTCACGAAGCCGAAGCGCCGCGCGTGCCGATCCAGGATCGTGAAGGGTGTCAGGTGATGCAATCATCCGCGCGTGTCGTGGCTGGCATACCCCATGCCCATCTGTCCCGTGGAACCGAACACCAGTGCGACTCCAACCGGACCGCGAGCATGCGTAGCGACTCAGGAAACACGGTGTCCGTGTGGATGGACACCAGCAAGATGCCGACGTTCGCACCGCTCGAGGAAGACCTTGCATGCGACGTCTGCATCGTCGGCGCCGGGATCGTGGGCTTGACGGCTGCGTATCACCTGGCGCGGGAAGGGGTCGATGTCGTCGTGCTGGACGACGGCCCGGTGTGCGGGGGCGAGACGTCGCGCACGACCGCGCACCTGACCGCCGTTCTCGATGATCGATTCCAATGGCTCGAGGGCGTGCATGGCAAATCGGCGGTGCGTGAGTC
>DASTYE010000126.1:0-29232 GCA_035765135.1 Gemmatimonadaceae bacterium
CCGCTCATTGGTCCGGTCGTCGACGGCGACGAGCGCTTTCCCGACATGTCGGCGCCTTACGATCCCGAGCTTCTGTCGATGCTCCGCGAGGTCGCGCTCGAGTCGGGTATTCCCGTGCAGGAGGGCGTATACGCGGCGGTGCTCGGCCCGTCCTACGAGACGCCCGCCGAGGTGCGAATGCTCCGCTGGATGGGTGCCGACGCCGTCGGGATGTCGACCATCCCGGAGGTACTCACCGCGCGCGCCATTGGGATGCGCGTCGCGGGCGTGAGCTGCATAACGAACCACGCGGCGGGCATGACGAATCGGCCGCTGTCACATGCAGAGGTGGTCGAGGTCGGGGCTCGCGTTCAGGACTCGTTCGAGCGGTTAGTGCGCGGTTTAACGGCGAGAATCTAAGGGTGTGGAGGGTGTCGAGGGTGTCGAGGAAATGAAGGTGAAAACCCTCGACACCCTTGACACCCTCGACCGCCTTTAGCTCTGCCTCCGCGGCGTCGCCGGTGGCGGCGGGAGCGACCTCAGCCGATTGCGGAATTCCTGATACCGCTGCGTGTCGGTCGTCAGCGTCTCGAGGATGGCCTCGTCGATCTGCTTGATGATCGCTTCCGTCTCCTGCACGCGCTCTTCCTCGAGCGGGTGTGTGGAGAACCAGCTCTCCACCGCCGAGGACTGCCGGTTGCGCTCCGCGATCAGGACCCGGAACATGGCCGGAATTCCGCGTGGGTCGATTCCGGCGCGGGTCACGTAGGTGATCCCGTCGCGATCGGCCTCGCGCTCGTCATCGCGGCTGAACTTCGCGAACACCGCGGTGCCGGCGACGTCGATCAAGGCGCCCGTCGCCTGGTTCTCGCAGACGCGAGTGAGGATGCACGCCAGCGTGACGCCGATCTGCGCCTGCTGCATCTTCTCCATCTGCTGCACCGAGTGCCGCTCGATCACGTGACCGATCTCGTGGCCGAGGACGCCGGCGAGCATCGACATATTCTGTGCGCGCTCGATGAGGCCGCGATTGATGTAGATGAATCCGCCCGGAACCGCGAACGCGTTCACGTCGCGGTTGTCCACGATGTAGAATCTCCAGTCGAGATTCCGCTCATCGGACAGCTTGGCGATCGAGTCGCCGAGCACGTTGATGTAGCGGTTGATCTCGGGGTCGGAGACAATCGGAAGTTGAGCGTTGATCTGTTGCGAGTACGTCTGCCCCATCTCAACTTCCTGCTGGGTCGATATGCCGCACGCCGCGAGCACCGTCACGGCAACGACCACCAAGATGTTTCGTTTCATTGGTTTGACTCTCCCGTGTGCCCTCGTGATCGAGCCAGGCGGGCAAATCCCATTCCAGAAAGGCATTTTGTGCGCACATGAAACTGCTTTCGACCGCGCGTGATCTGCAACGTCGCAAGGCGCGCGAGCGTCAGCGCCTCTTCGTCGCGGAAGGCGTTCGCGCCGTCGAGGAGCTGCTCGCCTCGTCGCTCGAGATCGTCGGCGCGCTCGTGACGGCCGACGCATCAACGCACGAACGTGCGGCGAGGGTTCGCGCGGCGCTCGAAGAACGCTCGATCGAAGTCGAGGAAGTTGCCGACCGCGACTTCCTCTCTGCATCTGACACCGATACGCCCCAGGGGGTCCTCGCGATCGCGGAAATACCGGAGCGCTCGCTCGAGACGGTAGCCCTCGGCGAGAGGGCTCGCCTGCTCGTGCTCGATGCCATCCAGGACCCGGGCAACGTCGGAACGATCCTCCGGACCGCCGCGGCGTTCGAGACGACCGCCACGGTCGCGATGCCGGGCACGGTTGACCTGTGGAACGCGAAAGTCGTCCGTAGCGCAATGGGCGCGCTCTTCCGACATCACGCGCAGCATGCCTCCTGGAACGAGCTCGACGCGTTCCTGGCGCGCAACGGGGTGATACTTTGGGGGGCCGATGCCGCCGGCGCGCGGCTCGGCGATCGTGGCGCACCATCGCGATTGGCGATCGCCGTTGGGAACGAAGGGAGTGGGCTCACCAGCGAGGCGCGATCTCGCGTGACGCACACCATCTCGATCCCCACGGCGCCCACCGTCGAGTCGCTCAACGTCGCCGTGGCCGCCGGCATCCTTCTCCACCATTTCCGTCCGTGACCGAGACAACTGCTCGCATCGTCGCGTTCGTGTTCGGCGCACTCATTGGGTCGTTTCTCAACGTGTGCATCTCGCGGTGGCCTCTGGGGCTGTCCGTTGTCTCGCCACCGTCACGCTGCCCCAAGTGCGAGCGGCCGATTCGCTGGCACGAGAACGTGCCGATCCTCGGCTGGCTGCGCCTGCGCGGAAAATGCGCCGGGTGCAGTGAGGCCATCTCCCCCGTCTACCCGCTCGTCGAGCTCGTCGTCGCGCTCGTCTGGATGACGTCCGTCGTGCACTACGGCGCGACCTTCACCGCCGGTCGTGTGGCGGTGCTCGCCACCGTGCTCCTCGGCATCGCGCTCACCGACGCGCTCCATTACGAGATTCCCGACGGGTTCACCGTCTTTGGGTTCATCTGGGGCATCGTGGCGGCGTTCATCGGCGCGGCGCTCAATGAAACTCTCCCCTTCGCCGGGCTGTATGACTCCTTCATAGGAGCGTGCGTTGGCGCCGGGGCGATCGCCATTGCCGGATGGCTCGGCGAAGTCGCCCTGAAGAAGGAGGCGATGGGATTTGGCGACGTGACCCTCATGGCGGTGGTCGGCACCGCCCTCGGTCCGGAGCGCTCGCTTCTCACCGTATTTCTCGGAGCGGCGCTCGGTGCAGTATCTTTCCTGCTCCTGGTGTATCCGATCGCGTGGATACAGAGTCGCCGCAAACGCGAAGCCGTCGATCTGCCGCTCGTCCCGTTTGGGGTGTTCCTTGCGCCGGCCGCGATGATCGCGCTCTTCTTCGGTCAGGCGATGATCGACTGGTACCGTCACGACATCATGGGGCTGTGAGTTGAATGCTGGATGATTTCATTCGTTCTTCCGACGCGACGCTCGAGCGCTTTGCGCGCGACCTCACCGCCGACGCCCGTTCCGGTCGCCTCGAGCCGGTGCGCTGTCGTGACGAGGAGATCGCGCGCGTCATCGACATCCTGCTCCGTCACGGGAAGAACAATCCGGCGCTGGTGGGACCTGCCGGTGTCGGCAAGACGGCGATCGCCGAAGGGCTCGCGCAGCGCATCGCCGCCGGCGAGGTGCCGCTCGTGCTCCGCACGTCTCGCGTGCTCGCGGTGGACCACGTCGGCATGATGGCGGGCACGATGTATCGCGGGCAGTTCGAGGAGCGCATCCGCGCCCTGATCGCCGAAGCGAGCGGAGACCCCGACGTCATCCTGTTCATCGACGAGCTCCACAATCTCATCGGACAGGGTACCGCGCTCGGCACGGCGATGGATGCGGCGAACATGCTGAAGCCGGCGCTGGTGCGCGGAGAATTCCGTGTCATCGGCGCGACGACGGACGATGAATACGAACGATGGATTCGTGGCGACCCGGCGCTGGAGCGGCGGTTCCAGAAGGTCGCGGTGCGAGAGCTGAGCGCCGAGCAGACGCTCGAGATCCTGCACGCGCGGCTGGAACGGCTGGAACGGCACCATAACGCCGTCATTGCGGAAGAAGCCCTCGTTGCGGCGGTGAAGCTGACGGATCTGTTCGTGACCGATCGCGCGCGCCCCGACCGCGCCATCGACGCACTCGATGAGGCGTGCGCCCATGCGCAGGCCAATGCGACGTACTCGCCGGAGACCGGGCGTCTCATTCTCGAGCGCCGGCGACTGGTCCGGGAAGTCGAGCAGGAGCGCGCCGCCCAGTTCGAGCGCGCCGAAGCACGGCGGAAGGAATCGGCGGCGCGGTCGCCGAACGGCATCCCTGGCGACGAGCCGATGGACGATCCGCTGGAGAAGCTGGCACGTGACGGAATGGCGGCCCTGGAGCGATTCGGTGTGGAGCTCGAGGCGGCGTTCTCCGGCGTTCGCGTGCCGGCCGCACCGGCCGACGCCACGCGCACGGCCGCGCCGCCGGCACCCGCGCCGGCGCCCCCGGTAGAGCACGACGCATCGGCGGCTGCGCGGCTCGCGCAGATCGAGGCGGAGCTGAAGCGGCGCTTGATCGAGGAAGGGATCGTCGTGCGCGGCCACGATGTGGCACGCGTTGTCTCAGTCGCCACCGGACGGAGCGTGCAATGGACGGAGTCGTGAGGCGGTCGGCCGCTATCCTCGTCGTTGGCAGCGCGCTGCTCGCGAGCGCGTGCGATAGACAGGAGCGACGCCAGCTCGAGGGACCGTACGCGAAGGTCGCGGCGGACGCGATCCCGCGAATCGAGAAGGTCACCGGTCTCACCTTCAAGGCCGATCCGAAAATCGAGCAGCGCTCGAGGGACGAGGTGCGGTCGTTTCTCGAGCGCCGCTTCCGTGAAGAGCTGCCTGACGAGGAGATCGCGGGGACTCGCACCGCATACCTCAGGCTTGGGCTCATCCCGGACACGCTGGACTTGCGCGCGTTCATGCTCGACCTCCTCACCGAACAGGTCGTAGGGTACTACGACCCGTCGACGAAGGTTCTCTACGTCGTGAAGGAAGCCGCGCCCGAGCAGGTGAGCACGATCATCTCCCACGAGCTCGTGCACGCCCTGCAGGACCAGTACATGAGCCTCGACTCGCTTCAGCAGCTTCGTGGCGACAACGATCGTCAGGTGGCGGCACAGGCTGTCATCGAAGGGCAGGCGACGATCGTGCAAATTCAGGCCGCGCTCGGCGGAGCAGATCTCGCCACCGCTTTCCCGGGAGGCTGGGATCGCGTCCGCGAAGTGATTCGCGAGTCTTCCTCGGCCATGCCGGTGTTCTCGACCGCTCCTCGCATCATTCAGGAGACCCTGATCTTCCCGTACTTGAGCGGCGCGGACTTCGTGCGAACCTACCAGCAGCTGCGACCCGGCGAAGCGCCATACGCGGATTTGCCGAGATCGACTGAGCAGATCATGCACACGCGCGCGTATTTCAACGATCGTGACGCGCCGACGCAGGTGACGCTCCCCGCGCCGCGCGTTGGTCGGTCGCGCTACCAGAACAACCTCGGCGAGTTCGAGACGCGACTCTTTCTGTACGAGCACATCCGGGACCAGGGCGCCGCCGTTCGCGGCGCTGCCGGCTGGGACGGGGACCGCTACATGGTGGTGACGGTGCCGCGTGGCGATGCGCTGGTGTGGGTGACGGTGTGGGATACGCCGGTTGACGCCGCCGAATTCACTGAAGCCGTCGATCGCGCGTTAGGCCGCCGTTTCAGTCGGGAGCGCGTGCGTGACGTCGAAGGCGGCCGCGTCTACCCCGCTGGCGAACGCGAGGTGACCGTGTGGGGCGGGGATGTGGGAGGAAAGGCGGTCGTCGTGTACACCGACGCGCCATCAGGGACAGGACAGCTCATCGCGCCAACGGCTGTCAAGCTGCAGTGACGGGGGCAACGGCAAAGATGACAGAGTTCAGAATACAGAATTCAGAATTCAGAAACGACGACGGGCAGCCACTCGGCCGCCCGTAGGTTTTCCTGAATTCTGAATTCTGTATTCTGAACTCTGTCATCTTTGCCGTTTAGAAGAATCTCGAAATGACGTAGATGAGCAGCCCCGCCAGCCCGCCCACCAGCGTTCCATTGATCCTGATGTATTGCAGATCCCGCCCGATCGCCAACTCGATGCGGCGCGACGTCGCGTTCGGGTCCCAGCTGCTCACCGTCTGCGAGATCAGGTTCGAGACCTCCTGCTGGTAGCGCTCGACGACGTGCAGCGCCACCTCGGCGATCCAGCCGTCCACCTTCGCGAGCAGCGCCGGGTCGGCGAGCAACGCCTGGCCGAACGCCGTTAGGCCTTTTTCGACCGGCCCCACGTCCTCCGGATCGGCATGATCGGCGCGCTCCGTCGCGTAGCGCTCGAGCGATTCCTGCATGTCGCTCCAGAGCGACGCGGAAAACCTCCGCACCACCTCCGCGTTCAGCATCTCCAGCTTGAGCCCCTCGGCGCGCTGGATCACCTCGGGGTCGTGCTGGAGCTTCTCGATGAAGTCGCGCAGCCCCGCGTCGAAGCGCGCCCGCATCTGATGCTCGGGATCGTCGCGCACCTCCGCGAGGGTGCGCTCGATGGCGGCGACGATGCGGTCGTGGATGCGATCGTCCACCGCCTCGGGAATCCACCAGGGACTCTCGCGCGCGATGCGCTGGCGGATGATCTCCTCGTTCCGCTCGACGGCGCGCGAGAGCAGCGCGATGAGCTCGTCGAACAGCTCCTGATGGCGGTTCGAATGGGTCAGCAGCGACAGCGCCTTCCCGAGAATCGGAGCGACCTGCGTGTCGCGCACCTTCCTGTCGATCGCGGTTCCGATGAGGTGCTGCACGTCCTCATCGCGAAGCATGCGTGAGCCGGTCGCCAGTCCTCGCGCCGCGGCCCGCGCGATGCGCCGGCTGTTCTCGGCATCGGCCAACCATCGCGCGAGATGCTCGCCGACGCGCCACTCGCTCAGGCGAAAGGCAATGACCTCGCGCGAGACGAAGTTCCGCTGCACGAAATTGCCGAGGCTGCGCCCGACCTGGTCTTTCCGCGCGGGAACGATCGCCGTGTGCGGAATCGGAATGCCCAGCGGATGCCGGAAGAGCGCGGTGACGGCAAACCAGTCGGCGAGCCCGCCGATCATCGCCGCCTCGGCCGTCACCCGGACGAACACCAGCCACGGATACCGCGGCTCGAGGAGGCGGGCGGCGACGAAGATCGCCGTCGCGACGAGGAGCATTCCCGTCGCGAGGCGTTTCATCGACCGAAGCTGACCCCGCTTGAGCGCCTCGTCTTCCGGGCGCATCGGCGGCGGCTCGCGCAGCGAGAACCCGGGCGCGGGTGCCAGCGTCATGCGCGAGATCGTGGGTGGCGCGTTATCTGGTTGCTGGTGTTGCCGACTCTACGTCCGCGACCGGCCCGTCGGCCAGTGTGGGCCTCCGCGCCGTCTCGGCCTGCACTTCGGCCGGCGGCTTGTCGGCGGCGACGGAGACAGCCGGCATCAGCGCGAGCCGGAGCACCTCGTCCATCGTCTGCACGAAGGTGAACGCCATGTTCGCGCGTACCTCGTCAGGCACGTCACGCAGGTCCTTCTCGTTCGCCTTCGGCAGTATGACTTCGCGCAAGCCGGCTCGATAGGCGGCGAGCACCTTTTCCTTGACGCCGCCGATCTCGAGCGCCTTTCCGCGCAGCGTCACCTCGCCGGTCATCGCCACATCGCGCCGCACTGGCCGGTCGCTCAACACGCTCGACACCGCCAGCGTCACCGCGATGCCGGCGCTCGGCCCATCCTTCGGGATCGCGCCGGCGGGGAAGTGGATGTGCAGGTCGAAATCCCGGAACGCCTTGTCGTCGATGCCGAGCTGCTCGGCGCGCGACCGCACGTACGAATATCCGGCGTCAACCGATTCGCGCATGACGTCGCCGAGCTGGCCGGTGACGATGAGGCGGCCGGTGCCGGGCATCTTCAGCGCCTCGATCACCATGAGGTCGCCGCCGGTGGCCGTCCACGCCAGTCCCGTCACCGCGCCGATTTCGGGCTCCTTCTCCGCCTCCTCGACCGGGTACCGCGGCACGCCGAGAATCTCCTCGACGAGCGCGTTGTCCACGACCCACGCGCCCTCTTCGCCGTCCGCCTTCTTGCGCGCGCGCTTGCGCATGATCGCGGCGATGTTCCTCGAGAATCCGCGGAGGCCTGCCTCACGAGAATACCGGCTCGACACGAAGCTCAGGACCTCGTCGGTGAACTGAAGGTCCTTGTCGGTGATCCCGTGCTCCTCGAACAGCTTCGGCAGGAGATAACGCCACGCGATCTCCACCTTCTCCTCGATCGTGTAGCCGGCGATGCGGATGACCTCCATGCGGTCGCGGAGCGGCGCAGGGATGTCGAAAAGGTTGTTCGCCGTGCAGATGAACAGGATCGACGACAGGTCGAACGGCAGATTGATGTAGTGATCGACGAAGTCGTGGTTCTGCGACGGATCGAGCACCTCGAGCATGGCGGCGGTCGGATCGCCTGACGGGCCGCCCGACGACATCTTGTCGATCTCGTCGATCATGATGACGGGATCCTTCACGCCCACGCGTCGCAGCGCCTGGATCACCATGCCCGGCATCGCGCCGACGTAGGTGCGCCGGTGACCGCGAATCTCCGCCTCGTCGCGAACGCCGCCGACGGAGATGCGCGAGAACTGTCGTCCAATGGACGTCGCGATCGCTTCCCCGAGAGAGGTTTTCCCCGTTCCCGGTGGACCGACGAAGCAGAGGATGGGCCCGAGCGGATCGCCGCCGCGCAGCTTGCGCACGGCGAGATACTCGATGATCCGCTCCTTCGCTTCGTTCAGCCCGTAGTGCCGGTTGTCGAGCGCCTCCTGCACCTTGGCGAGGGTGATCTCCTCATCGCCGGAGCGCTTGTTCCAGGGGAGGGCCAGCAGCCAGTCGAGATAGTTGCGGATGACCTGATACTCGCTCGCCGCCGGCGAGAGCATGCGCAGGCGCTCCGTCTCGCGTCGCGCTTCCTGCGCGACTTTGTCGGGCATCTTCGCCTCCTCGATCTTCTTGAGGAGGTCGAGCGCTTCCTTCTCTCCCGGATCGGCTTCGCCCAGCTCCGATTGAATGGCGCGCAACTGCTGCCGCAGATAGAACTCGCGCTGGTGCTGCTCGATCTTGACCTCCGTCTGGCGCTTGATGTCCTCCATCACCCGCGCGCGGGCGACCTCGCGCTCGAGGCGCGAGAGCACGAACTTGATGCGCTCGCCGACGTCGAGGCGCTGGAGCACCTCGTCCTTGTCGGCGATCCGGAAGTTCATGTTCGTCGCCGCGAGATCGGCAAACCGGCCGGGATCCGACATGTTCATCTTCAGGATCGCCGGCACTTCGTCGGGGATGCGGTCGATCAGCTCGGCCAGCGTCTCCGCCGCCGAGACGAGGCGAGTCATCAGCTCCTCGCCCTGCACGGGCTCGGGAGGTGTTTCCTTCGCCGGCTTGATGATCGCGACCGGGAAGGGCTCGTGCGCCTCCATCCCTTCGATGGTGATGCGACGCAGTCCCTGCAGCGTGATCTGAATGGTCTCGCCCGGCAGGTTGATGCGTTCGTGCACGCGCGCCGCCACACCGACGCGCCCGACGAACTGCTCGGTGTTGATCGGCTCGTCGTGGTCGCCACTGGCGACGACGAGCGCGACGATCAACCCGTTGTCCTCGTGCGAGCGGAGGATCGCCAGATTTTCCGGCGCACCCATCTGCACGGCAATGGTCCCGAGTGGATATACGATCGTCGAGCGCAGCGCCATCAACGGAAGCGTTGGCGGCAGCTCGGATTTGAGGATGTCTTCCTTGCGGGAGGCTTTGGCCATGCGTCGCCTGGAGAGGGTCTACAAAAGTAAACGGTGCGTCGGCTTGATGGCGGGCCAGGGGCCACGGGAGGGCGAAGGGTTACCGTAACATCGACAATCCTCGACCCTCCCCTTGGCCCTTGGCCCCTGGCCCCTGGCCCAAATAGGTTCCGATGATGTTCAACGAACTCTCCGAAAAACTCGACGCCGTCTTCACCCGCCTGCGCGGGCGCGGCGTACTCAGCGAAAGCGACATCAAGGAAGGGCTTCGTGAGGTGCGCCGCGTCCTTCTCGAGGCCGACGTCAACTTCCAGCTCACGCGTGAGTTCCTCGAGCGCGTCGAGAAGAAAGCGGTCGGCGTCGCGGCGCTCAAGACGGTCTCCCCCGGACAACAGCTCGTCAAGATCGTGCACGATGAGCTCGCGACAATGCTCGGTGAGCGTCGCGAGGGGCTGCGTCTCAGCACCGTTCCACCGACGATCGTCCTGATGGTCGGGTTGCAGGGTTCGGGCAAGACGACGACCGCTGCCAAGCTCGCGCGGCGGCTGAAGAACGAAGGGCGCGCCGTTCGTCTCGTCGCGGCCGACGTCTACCGTCCGGCCGCCATCGATCAGCTCGAGACCCTCGGCAAACAGCTCGAGATCCCCGTGCACGCCGAGCGTGAGACACAGGATGTCGTGCGCATCGCCCGGCACGGAATCGACGAGGCGCGGCGCGCGCGCGATCGCGTGGTGATCGTCGATACCGCGGGACGCCTGCAGATCGATGAGGAGATGATGGCCGAGCTCGAGCGGCTGAAGGCAACCGTCAACCCGGATGAGATCCTGCTCGTCGCCGACGGGATGACCGGTCAGGACGCGGTGCGCATCGCCAAGGGATTCGACGACCGGCTCGGCGTCACCGGTGTCATTCTGACGAAGATGGACGGCGACGCGCGCGGTGGCGCGGCGCTGTCGATCTACGGCGTGACGAAGAAGCCGATCAAGTACATCGGCGTCGGCGAGAAGCTCGACGCGCTCGAGGAGTTTCACCCGGAGCGCATGGCCGGTCGCATCCTCCAGATGGGCGACATTGTCTCGCTCGTCGAGAAAGCGCAGGGGGCGTTCGACGCCGATGAGGCAAAGCGGCTCGAGAAGAAAGTCCGCAAGGAGGGGATGGATCTCCAGGACTTCCTGACGGCGATGAAGCAGATCCAGAAGATGGGTCCGCTCGAGGGCCTGATCGGCCTGCTTCCCGGCGTGAACATGAAGGCGCTCAAGCAGGCGAAGACCGACCCCCGGCGCATGCGTCACCTCGAGGCCATCGTCCTCTCGATGACGCCTGAGGAGCGGAGACAGCCCTCAATCATCAACGGCTCCCGCCGCGCGCGGATCGCGAAGGGCGCGGGCCGGCCGATCAGCGAGGTGAACAAGCTGCTCGACCAGTTCCGGGACATGCAGAAGATGATGAAGCGCATGGCGAAAGGCGGCGTGAGATAGGGGTCAGGGGTCAGGAGTCAGGAGTCAGGGGGTGTCGGGGTTGAGGTTTCAGGAGGCAACTGCGCAACAGCGGGAGCCAGGTTGCAGGGCAGTCATCCCCTGTAACCCTCAGCCTGATCCCCCCTGACTCCTGATTCCTGACTCCTGACTCCTTCTTTAAGGCAACCGGACGACTAGATTTCGCCTTCACCAGGTGCGCCCCGGAATGACCGGTGGCCGCGATGAGCCTGGAGCAGCACCCTGAACCTCCTAACGAGGACCGTCTCATGGCAGTGAAGATTCGCCTCCGGCGCGTTGGCCGGAAAAAGACCCCGTTGTACCGTATCATCGTCGCCGAGAGCACGAGCCCTCGCGATGGGAAGTTCATCGAGATCATCGGCCAGTACGCTCCGCGCCAGTCGGCGGATGCGGTGAAGATCGACACCGTTCGCGCGCACCACTGGCTCGACAACGGCGCTCAGCCTTCTGACACCGTGCGATCGCTCCTTCGGCGCGCCGGCGTGCTCAAGCAGCGCCACGAGGCTCGCCTCGCGCGCAAGCTGCAGTCGAAGGCCGTACCGGTCGCCGAGTAACGCGACCAGGGCAACCCGTCGCGCAGTGGCCACGCGCGAAGATCTGGTCATCGTCGGCCGCGTACGTCGCCCGCACGGGGTGCGCGGAGAATTGGTGGTCGAGGTGATGACGGACGAGCCGGATGTGATGTACGCATCCGGCCGTCGTGTTTTTGGCGGGACCACTGACGGCGACGCTGACGAGGACGCGCCGACGCTCACCGTCACCGAGTCGCGTCCCTTCAAGGACGGCCTCCTCGTGCAGTTTCGCGAGATTGGCGATCGCAACCAGGCGGCAATGTGGAACGGGCGGTACCTGCTCGTGCCGGAGGACGAGCTCGCTCCGCTCGAGGAAGGTGAGGTGTACGTCCACGAGCTCAAGGGGATGACGGTGCAGCTCTCGTCAGGCGAGGTCGTGGGGACGGTGGCCGATGTGTTCGAGGTTCCCCAGGGACTCCTGCTCGACGTCGCGCGCAAGGGCGGCACGGTACTCGTCCCGTACTCCGATGAGATCGTCGTCGACGTCGACCGCGAGCAGCGTGTCGTGCGCATCGAGCCGCCGGCGGGGCTGCTCGAGTGACGCTTCGCGTCAACATCGTCACGATCTTTCCGGAGTTCTTCGCGACGCCGCTCTCGTTGAGCATCCCCGCTCGGGCGGCGCAGGCCGGATCGGTCCAATATCGGATCGTCGATCTGCGGGACTATACCCACGATCGGCATCGGACGGTGGACGACTACCCATACGGCGGGGGACCGGGGATGGTGATGAAGCCCGAGCCCTTCTTCGAAGCCGTCGACGCGCTCGGCGTCACCGCCCCGATCGTTCTCGTTTCGGCGCGCGGTACGCCATTCACGCAGGCGGACGCACGACGTTACGCGGCGGGAAGCGAGCTGACGATCCTCTGCGGTCATTACAAGGACGTGGACCAGCGCGTGGCCGACCACCTGGCTACCGAGGAAGTGTCGTTAGGGGACTTCGTGCTCAGTGGAGGCGAGCCGGCGGCGCTCGTCATCGTCGATGCGACGGTGCGACTGCTGGCCGGGGCAATGTCGGACCATGAGAGCGCGTACACCGACTCGCACTGGCAGGACGGGCTGAGCGCGCCGAGCTACACACGTCCTCCGGTGTATCGTGGGTTCTCCGTTCCAGACGTCCTCCTGTCGGGCGATCACGCCCGCATCGCCGCCTGGCGGCGCGCCGAAGCGGAGCGCCTAACGGGAAAGCGGCGCGAGAGATGAGCCTCAGGTCGATCAACCCCGCAACGGGCGAGCTTCTCGGAACGTTCGAGGAGCACACGTCCAGCGAGGTCGACGCGCGAGTGGCGAAAGCCCACAACGCGTGGCGGCGGTGGCGCACGACTGCTTTTGCGCACCGCGCCACGGTCATGGTCAGGGCGGCCGAGCTTCTCGAGACGGAGCGTCGCGCGCTTGGCGAGCTCATGACGCGGGAGATGGGTAAGCCGGTGCGCGCGGCGATGGAGGAGGCGGCGAAGTGCGCGACCGCCTGCCGCTACTACGCCGAGCACGCCGAGCGGCATCTCTCGCGCCGCGACGTTCGCACGGAGGACAAGGAGAGCTTCGTCCTCTTTCAGCCGATCGGCATCGTCCTCGCCGTCATGCCGTGGAATTTCCCGTTCTGGCAGGTCTTTCGTTTCGCCGCGCCCGCGCTGATGGCGGGGAATGTCGGGCTCCTGAAGCATGCGTCGAACGTCCCGCAGTGCGCGATCGCGATCGAGGATGTCCTGCGCCGCGCCGGCGTCCCGGACGGCGTCTTCCAGACGCTGCTCGTGGGCTCGAAGGCGGTCGGCGATCTCATCGCCGACCCGCGGGTCGCCGCGGTCACACTCACCGGGAGCGAGGGGGCCGGGCGCGATGTGGGATCGCGCGCGGGACAAGAGATCAAGAAGAGCGTCCTCGAGCTCGGCGGGAGCGATGCCTTCATCATTATGCCCTCGGCACCACTCGACGATGCGGTCGCCACGGCCGTACGAGCGCGCACGGTGAATAACGGACAGTCGTGCATCGCGGCGAAGCGCTTCATCGTGCACGAACGCATCTTCGACGACTTCGCGCGCCGTTTCACCAGGGCGATGCACTCGCTGCGTGTGGGCGATCCGCTCGACGAGAGGACCGAGATCGGCCCGCTGGCGACACCGCAAATCCTCGAAGACCTCGATGATCAGGTGCGGCGCACGCTCGCGGCCGGTGCGCGAATCCTCACGGGCGGCCGCCGCCTGGAGCGCCCCGGCAACTTCTACGAGCCGACAGTCCTCACGGACGTGCCGGACGATTCGCCCGCCGCGCGCGAGGAGCTGTTCGGCCCGGTCGCGCCGCTTCTTCGTGCACGTGATGCCTCCCACGCCCTCGCGCTCGCCAACGCCACCACCTTCGGCCTCGGCGCCGCGGTTTGGACGACGGACGCGAACGAGATCGCGCGATTCGTCAACGAGCTGGAGGCGGGAACGGTCGCCGTGAATGGGATGGTGGCAAGCGACGCGCGCCTCCCATTCGGAGGGGTAAAGCGGTCCGGCTATGGCCGCGAGCTCAGCGAGGAAGGGATCCGCGAGTTCGTGAACGTGAAGACGGTGCGGGTGGGCGCGGTTGCGTCGTCACGTACGGAATGACGGCGGCTGAGGGTGTCGAGGGTGTGAAGGGTGTCGAGGGTGTCGAGGTGAGGTGGTCAAGGTGGGGCACCTTGACACCCTCGACACCCTCGACAACCTCGACACCCTCAGGTCCTCTGGCCCAACGCCTTCCGCGCGCTTAACTTGCCAGTCTTCCATCTGACAAATTCCATCCGGGCCGCCCGTTGAGCCCAGAGAGCGTCCTATGCATCCCTTTATCGAAACCCAGAAAGAGTTCACGAGAACGGACATTCCGCCCTTCCGTCCCGGCGATACGCTGCGCGTCAACGTGCGCGTCAAGGAGGGTGAGAAAGAGCGCCTCCAGGCGTTCGAGGGAGTCTGCATCGCCCGCCGTGGTAGCGGCGTCAGCGAGACGTTCACCGTCCGGAAGGTGTCCAACGGCGTCGGCGTCGAGCGCATCTTCCCCGTTCACAGCCCCATGATCGGTGACATCGTCGTCGTGCGCCGCGGACAGGTTCGCCGCGCAAAGCTGTATTACCTGCGCGAGCTGAGCGGAAAGGCCACCCGCATTCGCGCCAAGAAATCACGGACGCAGGACACCACCGAGGAGTAGGTCGTGGCGGCTGGGCGCCGCGAGCCGCGGTACGCTCGCTGGAGTGGAATCGAGCGCGAGCTGCGAAAAGCCGGGGTACTGCTCATCGCCGGCGTGGACGAAGTCGGACGGGGCTCCCTGGCGGGCCCCGTCGTCGCTTCCGCCGTCATCATGCCCCCCGGCGTGCCCGCCATCCGGGGGGTCGACGACTCCAAGCGCCTCACGCGCAAGGAGCGCGAGAAGCTCGTCGTGCGCATCCGTGAGCGCGCTCTGGCGTTCGGAATCGGCGCGGCCTCGGTGAGGGAGATCGACACGCTCAACATCTTCAACGCGAGCGTGCTCGCCATGCGTCGCGCGCTCACGAGGCTGGCCGTCCACCCCGATCACGTCCTCGTCGACGGGCGGCGTCTCCGCTCACTCGGTGTCGAGCATACCGCCGTGATCGATGGCGATGCGAAGTGCTTCAACGTTGCCTGCGCGTCGATCCTTGCGAAGGTCACGCGCGACCGCCTGATGACCCGGCTCTCGGTGCGCTACCCTGATTTTTCCTGGGCGTCGAATTGCGGGTACGGAACCGCCGACCACGTTCGCGGGCTCACCCGCCGCGGCGCCACGGTCCATCATCGACGCCTCTTCGTCGCGGCCGTCGAAGCCCGCCTCCGTGCCGGCGCCTCGCTCGAGGAGGCGGGTGAGGTCCTCGTGCCTATCGATTCGGCCACGCGGACCTTCCCATTGGCACCCGTCGCCGACGTGTCGCCGGAGCTCGTGACGCTCCAGCAGCCATAGCGTCGGGCCATTCGCGTTTGCGAGCAATGTTGGCGCGATTCCAGCAGTGAGGTTTTGTGATACGAGCAGCGTCGCCTCGCGAAGAAAATAGGGGTCGCATGTGAGGTGGAGCGAAGAGCCGTGTGTGACTCACATCACATTATTTTACAACGACTTACGCTTCTTGCGGGCACGCTTCTCGCGCTATAATTTGACGCGTGTAACGTTGGCGAGATCCCCCACCCCGGAGAGAATATGAAGAACCTGAGGGCATTCGCGGTGATGGCGGTGACGGTTCCGCTCTTTGCTGCCTGCGTCTCCAACAAGCGCTTCAATCGCACGGTCGCCGAGCAGAATGCCGCGATCGAGAGCGAGCGGACCGCTCGGACGAGCGCAGACGAGGCGCTGCAGAGTGATGTGCAGACGCTGAAGACGGATGTGCAGAACCTGCGCACCGAGCTGCAGAATCTCCGCACCGAGTTCGGCGCGAAGATCACGGCGATGGAGGAAGGGCTGAAGTTCGCGCTTCCGGTCAACTTTGCGTTCGACGATGCGACGATCCGTCCCGAGGACGTGCCGGCGCTCGACCGTTTCGCGAAGATCGTGCAGAACTACTACCAGGGCTCCAAGATCACCGTCGAGGGATTTGCTGATCCCGCCGGGACGAGCACGTACAACCGCTCGCTGTCGATGCGTCGCGCCGAGTCGGTTCGCGCGCACCTGACGACGGCCGGCCTCAGCCCCGACCTGATCGATGCGATCGGCTACGGCGAGACCCGTCTGGTCGTTGCTGGCGCCCAGCGTGACGATCCGGGCGCCGAGAAGAACCGTCGCGTGGTCTTCGTGGTCGAGAGCCGCGGTGAGCCGACGATGGCGGAAGCGAACACCCTGCAGTAACTCTCCGTAAGCGGGATCATCGCGGGAACGGGGGGCCGGTGAGGCTCCCCGTTTTTCTTCGAGGGTGTCGAGGGTGTCAAGGTCGTCGAGGTAGTCGAGGGGCGCGATGACGTCACCTTGATCACCTCGACGACCTTGACGACCTCGACGACCTCTGCCACTCCGCCCCCAGCGCCGCAAACAGCCCCGCATACAGCTCGATCCCCGCACGCAGGTTCCCGATCCGCAGGTTCTCGTTGGCGGCGTGCTGGTTGTTGTCGTGATTGACCATGGGCACGATCGCGAGCGGTGTGCGCAGGATCTCGGCGAACAGGTACATCGGAAGGCTGCCGCCGAGCATTGGGATCACCACTGCTTCGCCCCCGGTGGCGGCGGCGACGGTCTGCATCACGGCGCGGGAAAACGGCGTATCCATGTCGGTTCGCATTCCGGGATAGCCCTGCTCCCACTGGATGCGCGCGACACGGGCGTGTTGCAGCCGTTCCTCGCGAGTCGGCTCGGCGTGGACGATGTGGTAGCCCTGAGCGCGAACGTGTGCCTCGACAAGCTCGCGAACCCGCGCCGGCGTCTGGTTCGGCACGAGACGGAAATCGAGCGAGGCTGTGGCGTGAGTCGGGATGACGTTCGCGGCACCGCGGCCGACGGGACCGCCGTCGAGCCCGCGAACGTTGAGCGCCGGCGCCAGCAGCCGCTCGAGGATCGGAACTCCGTTCCCCTCGACGTCGCCCAGGGCCAGCTCGCGGCGGAGCAACGTGTCCACCGGTGGCGCCGCGGCGATGGCCGCCCGCTCGGCTGAACCGACTGCGCGAACATCGTCGTTGAACCCGGCGATCGTTATGCGTCCCTCCGTGTCGCGCATCGACGCGAGGAGATGCGCGAGCAGCACGGTAGGGTTGGGCGCCCAGTTGCCATAATGCCCGCTGTGCAGCGGCCGCGCCGGCCCGTACACGGTGAGCTCCGCGCCCATGACCCCTCGGACGCCAAAGACGACCTGAGGCCGGCGTGACTGGTGCACCGGCCCGTCGCAGAAGATCCATCCATCGGCGGTGAGCAGGGTGGCGTGTTGACGCAGCATCGCCTCGAGATGGTCGGAGCCCGCCTCCTCCTCTCCTTCGAGGAAGAACTTCAGGTTCGCGGTGAGCGGAATGCGCGCGGCGCGCAGCGCGTCGAGCGCAGCGAGCATGGCGACGATCGGCGATTTGTCGTCGCTGGCGGAACGGGCATAGAGGCGCGCGTCATCAGCGAGAACACCGCCGCGGTCGGGCAGAGGAGTGACGCGGCCATGTCGATCGAGCGGAGCGTCGCGCAGCGTCGGCGTCCACGGCGGTGTCGCCCATTGTGCTGGGTCGACGGGCTGTCCGTCGTAGTGCGCGTACATGACGATCGTGCGCGTGGCGCCCGGCGTCCGAAGCTCTCCGAATACGGCCGGTGGGGAACCGGCCACTTCGAGCTTTCGCGCGGTGATCCCGCGCCGCGTGAGCATGGCGACGAGCGTATCCGCGTTGCGACGGATGTTGATGCTGTCGCTGGCGAGGTTCGGGATGGAGAGCAGGCCGACGAGCTCGCGGAGCACCGCCGGCTCGTTCCTGGTGATCCAATCGCGCACTCGTGCGCGAGTGGCATCCGGTGTCGGCGCGCGCTGCGCGAGGAGTGGAGCGGCGCCAAGGAGAGCGACGCAGGTGATGCGGCTAAGTCGAATCACGTGAGTGGGGAAGGGGACGCGCCGAAGCTCGCGCGCGCGCCGCGATCGCGCTAGACTCGACGCCATGCCGCCCACCAGGATCGAGCGCGTGCTGGAGACCGCGCTGTATGCGGACGATCTCCTGGCCGCGGATCGCTTCTATGGCGGCGTGCTCGGCCTCGAGCGCATCGCGTTCGTCGAGGGGCGCCACGTCTTCTTCCGATGTGGACCTGGCGTCGTCCTCATTTTCGATCGGCGCAGCACGGCGAGCGTATCCACGAGCGTTGGCGGGACGGCGGTGCCGTTGCACGGCGCGAGCGGCGCGGGCCACATGGCGCTGGCCGTTCGCGACGCGGATTTGCCGGCGTGGCGCGCGCATCTCGAGCAGCATGGCATCGGGATCGAGAGCGAGATCACCTGGCCGCGCGGCGGGAGGTCACTCTATGTGCGCGATCCCGCGGGGAACAGCGTGGAGCTCGCATCGCCGCTGATCTGGGGACTGGACGAGTGACGCGAATCGAAGCCAGCGACAGTACGCAGTCAGCCGCGTGCGCCTGCCTGCGCTATTGGCGAAGCGGGACAGTGAGTCTCACATCGGTGACGATTGTCGCGCTTGGCACCCTGCTCGGCGTGATGTAGGGACTATCGACGTTGGTGAGCTCCAAGCGCAGCGTCGACCCCGATTCCGCCCTCCAGTAATTCCCGTACGTCGGAATCACCACGTCGGCATCGCCGATCGGCAGACCAATGGCGCTCGCTTCGACGGTGTAGGTGCCTCGCGTAATGAGGTGCTTGGTTCCCGCGGCGTCGACCTCGAACAGCCGGACGTTCAGCTGCACGCGATGTGAAACGGTCGAGATGTGCAGCGACACTGTCGGCTGGCCCGCGATGACCAACGTCCCGCCGCCGCTCAGCTCCGCGACTGAGACCTCGTAAGTCGCCAGACTCCCAGGTACCAGCGGCGACTCGGGAGGTACGGGCAAGGGTTGCAGCTCTCGCGCGCCCTCCATAACGAGTGGATCCCAGAAGAAGCCGCCCGCCGGATCGGTGAGCGGATTCACGAGGACGGCGGGCAGCGCGTCGAACTGCGTCGACACAGTCGTGGTCGCCAGCTCCGCGAGTGTGGGCGCGGTCGTGACGTTTCCCGCATCGAACGGCTCGTCGCGAGGCCGCGTCAGCGCGGCGTAGACGACCGACGGGGGCGTCGCTCCCTCACCCTTCACGTAATGGGCGAGCCAGGACTTGATGAGTCCGAGCACGTAGTCGATTTCACCGGGCTTGTTGCTCGCCCGCGGATGACCGAGGTCTCCGAAATACGCGGCGACGGGGTACCTCGGATCGAGTGAGCGGAGCGCGAGCAGCATACGCTTCGCCTCGGGAAGGGGAAACAGATCGTCGGTGAATCCCTGCACGATCAAGACGGGAATGCGGCTCGTCGGCGCCTCCGCCCAGAATGACTGCTGCCACCACACGGAGCGGTAGCCAGCCAGGCCGTCGACGATACTCCGGAACAATGGATCGATGTCGTTAGGCTCCTGGGCGTTGATCCACGCATGCCACCCGATGAAGTACGGCGGATAATTGTTGTACGGCCTACTCGGGTTGTCGCGAATCCCGGATGCGTACAGCCCGTTGATGTAGCTCAGCTTCGCGCCGCCGGGCGCGTCGATCGACTCGCGCTCCCGTCCATTGGGCAGGAGCGAGTAGACCAGATCGCTCCAGCCGGCGATCGGCACCACCGTTCGGATGTGAACCCCGCTGCCACGGGGCGTGGTGAACACCGGCTCGAGAGCGGCCAGCCACGAGTGTCCACCACCGTACGAGGTTCCGGTCACGGCAACGCGACTCGGATCGAGGTGGAGCTGCGGCTCATCGATCACCTGGCCGATCATGCTGCGCAGATCGGCGACCTCGGCGTGAAGGTCGACGAGGTTCACCTGCCCCCACGAGTTGCCGAAGCCGCGCGTCGAATAGCGGAGGACGGCGTATCCCTCGTCGAGGAGAGGCTGGACGACGTTCCCCGAGCTCGCCTTGCTCGCGCCATAACCGTGGACGACAACGACCAGCGGCAGGGGCTTCGCGAACTTGAGCGGAATCTGGACGATGACGTCGAGCAGCGCGCCGTCGACCGCGCTCGCGAGGAATCCGGTGCATTCGCGAAGCTCCGCCGAGGATTTCTGGCACGACAGCCCGGGCCGGTCGACACCTTCGCCCGTGAAAGCGCCGACCGCATAGCTGTCTGGGCCGAACGCGTGCGGGGGTGGCGGGCCGTGCTCCTCGCTTTGCGTGATGGCGAGTTGCGGGATGGTAGGCCGGGGGCGCGTGACCTCATCCGCGCACGCGGAGAGCGCCAGCAGGGCAAGAGCGACGATTCGACGCATGATGACTCCTCGACTTCGCGCTCGATCGTGAGCGCACCCGGGCGAGGTGGGCAAGAAACATGCGGCGTGTGCCCGCGGCAGGCGGACAGCCCGCAGACGCTGGCTGCCCGTTATGCGCCCAGCCGCTACTCAGTTCACGCAGGGGCGAATACGAAGGGGCAAGGGCGTGGGGGGAGCGGAGGAAGGCACCGCTTCGCGCTTTGATCAAGCCGTGCCGCCGGATTAGCTTTCGCTCGAGGCACGTTTTGCGACCCGGTAGCTCAGTTGGTAGAGCAACGGACTTTTAATCCGTAGGTCGCGGGTTCGAGACCCGCCCGGGTCACTCCAGCAGCCCAAATCACCGACGCAGCGAACGAGCGGGCACCGACTGGTGCCCGCTTTTCGCGCCAATGCGTGCTCTGCCCATTGAAAGCGATGCGCACCATGGGGCTGCCTTGCGTCGACGCGGAACGCCCACAGAAAACACGTGCCCGTCGAGGCCGGGGTTGGCTCGCGCCGCATTCAGGTTCGACGAGTGATACACCTCGAATCCGATGACGACGACACGAGTCGCGCCGGCCGGACGTCCAGCCCGCCGCCCAAGTCGACGGCATAGCCGAAGCTGCGCGTACGGCACGGCATTTCGCGGGTACACCAGATCCCGCGACTGACTGGCGCCGGACACACGCACGCCGCGCCCAGGAAGCTGACCCGCCTAACCGTTCACAAAAGAAAGGGTCGGCGGGCGTAACTCCCGTCGACCCCCTTGATCCCCCGACCCCTCGATCCCTGGGTGCTAGAGTCCCACCCAGTAATTCACCTTCACCAGGAACACATTGTCCGGCCTGGCCTCGAAGAGCGCCGACCGATCGCGGCTGAACCGAAAGTCCCCGCGCTGATCGGACGAGCTGCGACTCTGCGTCCACACCAGGAACACGGTCGAGCCGGGCCGATACTCCCACCGCAGCACCGCGTTCCCCCGCAGCGACCGGAAGTTGAAATCGGGGTTGTCGAACGTAAACGTCCCGTTTCCAGGGTTCGCGTCCGGATCGAGCACATAGCGACTGACCACTCCGCTTTCGGGATTCCTCACCGCCGTGATCTGGCTCGCGTCGTACAGGCGCTTCTCGAGCGTGCGCGAACGCACGAACTCCTTGAAGTTCTCGTAGTCACCGCTCGCGATCAGGGGCTGCGCGAACAGCTCCAGGGTCAGTGTCGGAGTGAACGTCACGTTCAGCCGCGTGCCCAACTCGAAGCTGCGTTGCGTGAGCTCCGAGAACACCACCCGACGATCGTAGAAGTGGTTCGCGCTCGTGTCGGAAAACGACGTCACGAACTGGGCGCTCTCCTCGTTGTAGCTGTACGACGGCCGCAGCGAAACCGAGATGTTGGAGGCCGGCTTGATCCGGATTTCGCTGGAAAGTCCGTACTCGACCGCTCCCTCCGCGTTTCGCCCGTAGCTGGGATTGAACGAGACGACGACCCGTTTGCGCCCGTCGGTGTTGACATTGAGGAACGTGTACCATCCGGCGGGCCGCCTCACGACTGGACCCCCTCGTGTCTGGCGGTCGTCCCATGCCTCGAGCCGGTAGTTCGAGAACATGTTCACCCACCAGTAGTTCGGCAGCTGGATCTCGGCGTAGTTGTGGAACTGCACGTCGGTGCGGTCGCCGTCGAAGTTGAACTGCTGTTGCCCTCCGAAGATCCAATACGCCTGGCGGAACCGCTTCGTCGGCTTCGTCCACTGACGGAAGGCGTTGGCGTGCATCCACGTGTAGTCCGCGCGGGTGAGGAACGCGAGGTCGTTCACCTCGAATCCCGGACTTCGGAAATTCAGCGACGACTCGAACAGCCAGTTTCCCGTCTCCTTCGACCCGCGCAGGTACCCGCCGTACCCGCGGAGCGCGGTGAGCGTGGGATCGTACCGATCGGAGAAGAACCCATTGTCTCCGTGCGAGCGGTCGGGCCTGTTGAAATAGCGTGCGGAAGCCTCCTGCAGCCCGCGGATCACGGCCGGCTCGCCGACAACGTTCGACAGCGCGAAGTTCCCCATGATCCGGTACTTCCGATTCCTGAAGAACCGCTCGCCATCGATCCCGACCGCCTCGGCGTGCCGTGCCATGCTCAACGAGAGGGAGTCGTACTCGAAGCGGCGAATCACGGAGGTCGCGATCGCGCCGATGAAGCCGCGTCCGCTCGCGAAGATCTTCCGTCCACGACCGACGAAGTAGTTCGTCAGCGGCTCCACCTCGCGCTCGGTCAACGGGCGGGACAGTCTCGGGAGCAGCCCCGGCGTCGTGACGTTCGAGGGGAGCACCGTGCCATCGTTGAAGGCGAGGACTGCATCCTCGGACCTCGTGACGGCATCGAGCAAACCGACGTGATAGTTGCTGCGCGTCCGGCCGGTGATCTTCGCGGCGCCAATGATGGTCGCGTTCTCTGGTCGGTCGAGGAAGTCGTATCCCGGCGGCGGATTTCCTCTCGGTTGACGCCCGATTCGACGCGAATAGTAGAGCGACATGCTCGAGACGTTGCTGCAGACATAGCAGTTGAAACCGCCAAATCCGAACAGCCCGCTCCCCTCGACGAAGAACGGTCGCTTCTCCGAGAACGATGTCTCGAACGCGCTCAGGTTGACGACCGCTGGATCGACCTCCACCTGGCCGAAATCCGGGTTCACCGTCAGGTCGAGGGTGAGATTCGACGTCAGCAGCGCCTTGACGTCGCCACCCACACGCATCGTGTACTCACTCGCATCACGGAACGGATTTCCCCGGTCGAACTCACGGATGGGCACGTAGGCCGCGCGCGAGACGACGTACGGAAGCAGCTCGATTCCGCGCGGACGCTCCGTCACGCGCAGGCTGTCGAGGTGCCCGAACTCGGCCGGGCCTCCGGGGTCGGTCTTTGCCCAGAACGACCACATCGACGTCTCGCGAATGCGGTCCACATACCGCCAGATCTGCATCCCCCACGTCTGCGCGCTGTCGCGCGAAAATCGCAGCTGCGCGAACGGGATGCGGATCTCGGCGATCCAGCCGAGCGAATCGATCGATGTCGCGACTTCCCAGATGGGATCCCAGGATGGATCGGCGTTCGAGCTCGCCTGGCCGGCATCCGTCTTCACGCCCGAGGGATTGACCTGGAAGATCGTCCGCCCGGTATGGTCGTGAAACGTGTCGAAGATGATCTCGAGAAAGTCGCCATCCTCCTGCTGGTCGCGACGCGACAGATACGTCCGCACGCCGCCTCCGCCAGCGGTGTCGAACATACGCGCGCCGATGTAGAGCGCGGCGTCGTCGAAGACGATGCGAACCTCGGTCTGCTGCGTGGCCGGCTGGCCCTCGTGGGGCTCGTTCTGTCGGAAGTCCCGCGCGGGGGTCGACGCGAACCACGCGCGCTCCTCGAGGCGGCCGTCGAGGGTGACTTCGGTGGTTCGTCTCGCCGCGGTCATGCGCGGCCGCGTGGACATGTGGGCTTCGTGGACCGACTGCGCCTCACCGGCGGGTACGAACAGACACCACATCACACCGGCCAACACGAAGGCGCTCGTCCGTAGCTGTGACATCGAGGTGGGGCTCGCGGAAAAGGACGGGATGGCGAACACCCGTTGGATGCTACGAACCTGAAAAGAGTTTACGTCCTCGTTAAGCGGGAGTGGTTTACAGTTATTTTACCCGTGGATTCGGCGCTCGCCTCACTCGCGCGGCCGAGCTTCGATCCAGCCGTGGTGGTTGACGGACGGCGGTTCACCAGCCACTGTGTTGCGACGGCGAGGGGGTCCTTCTTCTGCCGCGCCGGTGGGCTCGAAGGGGGTTTCCGGGGGAGCATTGGGAGGGGTTAAGGCCTGACGTTGCCTTCACTTCGTTCGATCGTGTCTCTGAAGGAAAGTCTTCGGCGCGAACACCTACCTCGGAACGGGCCACCGTCATGTATTCCCCGTCGCAGCCGGGTGCGACCCCTGACCCGCGCATCATTACACCCGGCGACCTCAAGCGTGAGCGACTGAAGTTCACCGACTTCAAGTTTCGTCGCACGCCTGGTGGAAAGTGCAGCGCCGAGGTCGAGCTGGAGTGGATCGACGGGATTCGCGTCCGCGGCACGTCCGCGGGGCAGTCGAGCGCGACGGTTGATCTCCGCGTCGCCGCCGACGCCGCCCTGCGCGCGATCGAGACGTTCTCCGATAATTCGCTCGAATTCGAGCTGGTGGGTGTCAAATCCGTGCGGGCGTTCGACGCGACCGTCGTCATCGTCTCCGTAAACGTCCGCAAGGGCGAGGGGCCGAAGAAGCTGCTCGGCGCCTGCCTCGCCGAAGATGATCCCGTTCGTGGCGCGGCCGTCGCCGTGCTGAACGCCACGAACCGGGTGCTCGGGAACTTCATCGCCACTCGCTGAGCACCACGGTGCCTGGCATCACCAGAGTGATATCCATGTTGTCGATTCTCCGTGGTTCCCTCGAGGTGCGCGCATGACGGGTTGCCGCACGCGACGTGTGCTCGCCGTCGCGCTCGTGGCGCTCGCCGCCTGTCACCGCTCCTCTCCCGTTCGATCGGCCCCAACTCCCAAAACTGAACCACCACCCGCTGCTCCCGCGGCCGTCCGTAGCGACGCCGCCGTCGACAGCGCGAGGCCATCCGGCGCGCAAGCCGCGGTCTCGGCGAACGACGTGGTGACCGAAGCGGCCCGAATCTTCGGGGACTCGACCTCCCCGCGCGGCGGCGCCGACGGCCCCAACGGCGGCGGCGACATTGCTCCAGAAGAGCCGACGTGGGACATCGACGTCCAGTCGTACGAGACGCACAAGCGCGTCGAGTATTATCTCCAGCGGTTCCAGGGGCCGGTCCGCGCCACGTTTTCGGAGTGGCTGAGTCGCGGAACGCGATATGAGCCCATGATCCGCGCCAAGCTGCAGGCGGCGGGCTTGCCCGGGGACCTCACCTATCTCGCGCTCATCGAGAGCGGCTACAATCCGCATGCGTATTCGCGTGCGGCCGCGGTGGGGATGTGGCAGATGATGACCGCCACCGCGAAAGGCGTTGGGTTGCGGGTGGACTGGTGGATCGACGAGCGGCGCGACCCGGTTCGCTCGACCGACGCGGCCATTCGCTTCCTCAACTACCTCAACGACCAGTTCGGCTCGCTGTATCTCGCCGCGGCGGCGTACAACGGCGGCCCGGGGCGCGTGGCGCGCGGCCTCTCTCGTTATGCCGACCAGATGGAGGGATCGACGGGCGAAGACCGCTTCTTCGCCCTCGCCGAGCACAACTACCTTCGGGCGGAAACGCGAGACTATGTCCCGAAGATGATCGCGGCGGCGCTGATCGCGAAGGACCCCAAACGCTACGGCGTGCCGATCGAGCCGCGGAGCGTTCTGGCGTACGACACTGTTCGAGTCGGACCGGAAACTCCCTTGGCCGCGATCGCGAAGGCCGCTGGGGTGAGCGTGGACGACATCCGCGAGCTCAATCCCCACGTGCTACGGGGCGTCGTCCCGCCGAAGGATTCCATGACGGTGCGTGTCCCCGTGGGCGCCGCTGAAGGGTTCGACACGACCTACGCTGCCTTGCCCGAGGCGGACCGGAAGGCGTTCACGCGCGTGACCACGAAGAAAGGCGCGACGCTGGTCTCAGTGGCTCGCGGCGGCGGCATCACGACGAAGCAGCTCAAGTGGTACAACCCGAAGCTCAAGCCGGCGAAGAGCGGCCGTCTCCCGGTTGGTCGGGTCGTCCTGGTACCGTCCCGCGCAGTAGTCGCGGCGGCGATCGATGTACCCGACCCGGCGATCGAGCGATATGGCTCGAGCCGCGGCCGCACGCACGTGGTCCGCAGGGGCGAGAACCTGAGCGTAATCGCGAAGCGCTACAAGACGACGACGAAAACGCTCATGCGCCTGAACGGCCTTCGGAAGAGCGTGATCTACCCGGGACAGGTCATCGTAGTAAGGGGGCGACGGTAGACCGCTCCTGACGGGAAAAAGAGGAAGAGGACGAAGGACCGAGGAAGTCGATTGAGTGGTGCTCATCCAATCGACTTCCTCGGTCCTTCGTCCTCTTTCCTTTTTACAGGCAGCAACCGGGCTCAGTCGACCACGCCACTCCCCCTGTATCCGCCAGCCACCATTCGGTCATACCCGTTGGCCGGGTCCAGCCCGGCGGAGCGGGCGCGCTCGACGGCCGCGGGGCCGCGGTTGTAGACGAGAAGCGCGAGCTTCAGGTCGCCCTCGTACTGGTTGATCAGCGTGCGCAAATAGCGGAAGCCAATGCGCAGGTTGGTCTCGCGATCGTACAGCTGCTTCCTGGTGATGCCCTTCTGGAAGTAGCCGGCCGTCGCGGGCATGAGCTGCGTCAGGCCGACCGCGCCAACCGGGCTGGTCGCCTTTTCATTGAACTGGCTCTCCACCTTCACCAGGCGGAACGCCAGGTCGGGCTCCAGCCCCTCGGCCAGCGCGATGTCGTAGATCGACGTGGCGATGTCGGCCGAAATGCGGTAGCGCGTCGAGAAGGCGAGGATCTGGTTCGCCCGTTCCAGCTGGGCCTGGGCGAGCTCGAGCTCACCGCGGGCGGCGTCCAGCTCATCGCGAAGCCGCCGCGATTCGCCGGGGAGACCAAACGAGTAGGTGCTCGCGACCGCCATGCGCTCGTTGGTGATCTGAGCACCCAGCAGCAGCACCACCGCCCCTATCGCGCCCGAGGAGAGCAGCATCCGCCACCGGCGGACCTTGGCTCGACGGCGCTCCAGATCGCCTCGGTGTACGTAGCGAGTTTCGTGTCGCATATGACCTCGTCACGAGGATTCCATGGAAGGGGATCCAGCAGACCCCCACCCCGACTCCCCGGATAAAAGCAACGGTTGTGCCTCCGAAAGGCTACGGTCGTTTCCAGTGTCCCGACCGGCCGCCGGCCTTCTCCACCAAACAGATTCCGGAGATGACCATGCTCTTATCTAGTGATTTCGCCATGTCGTAGACGGTGACCAATGTCACGCTGACGGCGACAATCGCCTCCATTTCGACGCCTGTCTTTCCGACCGTTCGCACCGTCGATTCGACACGAATGCCCGGGATCGTATCGTCAATTGTAGCATCGACTTGCACGTCGGACAGCGGTAGCGGATGGCAGAGCGGAATGAGCTCTGCCGTTCGCTTCGCGGCCATCACTCCCGCGATCCGGGCGACGCCGAGGACATCGCCCTTTTCCACGGTGTTTTTTTGGATCGCTTCGAGCGCCGCCGGCGACATCGAAATAACCCCTGTCGCCCGGGCGAAGCGCTCGGTGATCTCCTTTCCGGACACGTCGACCATCCGTGCCTGACCGGAGCGGTCGACATGACTGAGGTCGCTCACGGGCGCAAAGCCGCGAGATCCCGCAGCAACGAGGAGCCGATCAGCTGAGGGCTGACGTTGCCGCTGGCTCGCAGCTTGGCATCTTCTACGGCGGCGATAGCCAGCGCCGCCCGCCGGGCGCCGTCGTCATCGGCGGCTTCGGCATACTCGCGCATCCGGTCGTGGAGGAGGGAGGTCAGCGCGTCGAGCACCTCGCTGAAGAACCCGCGTGCCTGCGACGCGCCAAACCTGAGCCCCATCCGGAACCGCTCCGAGCCGGGTTTTCCCGAGGACGCGAGCATGGCAGTGGCGACCGCCGCGGCTTCCGCCGCGGCCGTCGAATCGAGCAGGCGGCCGGGCGAGCCCTGCGCCAGGCCTACCCGCGCGTCCACGGTTTTGGGAAGCGGGGGCGATTTCAGCCTGGATGAGACCAAGGGGTCCTGCACGAAAGCCTGCACCTCGGCGTCGGTCAACGGCGAGGCGCGGACGCCAATCACTCTCGACCGGATGGTCGGCAGAAGCGCGGCTGGCTCGCTCGTCGTGAGGATGACGGTCGTATCGGAGGGCGGCTCCTCGAGGAGCTTGAGGAAGGCATTCGCCGCCTGGTCCGCTCCTTCCTGTGCGATCATGCGGTCGGCGTCGCCGATGATGAAGACCTTCCGGTCCCCAACCGCGGGCGTCATCGCCGCCTCGTGGACGATGAGGTGCACCGTGCGGATGAAGATCCCGTCCAGACCGGATGGCGGCGCGTAGAGTCCGTGGGCGTCCCGTCGATTCTCGATTCCATCCACGAAGTCCTTCTGTACGTCCTCGAGCGAGAGGTCCTCCTTGAGCCGCCGTCGCGGAAAGTACCAGCGAAGGTCCGGGTGCCCGAGGATCTCGACCCAGCGGCAGGAGCGACATTGCCCACAGGGCGCGTCGTTCGACGGGGAGCGCTCGCAGAGGAGGAGCTGCCCGAGCCACAGGGCGAGGCGCTGCTTTCCGATTCCTCTCGGCCCGTGGATCAGCAGGCTCGACGGAAGCGTCCCGCGTCGGACGGCCGCTCGCAGGCGCTCGCGGAGGGCATTGTGCCCGTAGAGAGGTACGAGGGACATGACCAGCTAATGATGGAGCGGATCGGCGGCCAGGGGGAGATGCACGACGGACGGCGCCTCGACACGGAGCTCTTTCCGTGCACGCCGGATCAGCCGGCGCAGGTACGACTCGTACGTCTCGAACTGAGCATAGTTGGCGTGCCTCGGCGAGGCGACATAGCGCACGCCGCCGCCGAGATCGGGGCGCCGTTGGGACGCGAGCTCGCCGATCCACCGACGCGCCGCGACGGGATCGGCGGCATCGGCGCGCGCCAACAACGCGACCAGCTCGGCCTGCTTGCTGACGAGGGGGTACGCACCGCCGTCGGATTCGAAATGACCGAGGACGAACAGGTTCTGCGCTGTCGTTGGAAGGAGAGCGGCGAAAAGCTCCGGTCCCAGCGCATCGCGGTGCGGCACCGCCGACGCGAGAAAGGGGATCGTCGGCCGGTAGCCGGTGGCCCACACGATCAAGTCGACGTCTTCGGCCGTCCCATCGGCGAAATGGACACGAGCGCCGTCGAGCCTAACGACATCCGGCCTGGCGCTCACATCGCCGTGCGCGAGGTAG
>DASTYE010000127.1:0-8829 GCA_035765135.1 Gemmatimonadaceae bacterium
GCTCCGTCACCTTGATGGCGCGTGTTGGACGGCAAAGATGTCAGAGTTCAGAAGACAGATTTCAGAATTCAGGGACGACCACGGGCAGCCAGAATTGGCTGCCCGTGGTTTTCGCTGAAATCAGAAATCTGTATTCTGAACTCTGTCATCTTTGCCGTTCCCAAACCCTGTCCGCGGAACCCCCCGTGGCCACCCCGTCGTTAACCTCTCACTGTCGGGATATCGTCGCGGATTTCGCAATTGAGAGAGATCCGCCCGTACCCCACGACCGAGACCCCCAATGCCCCGATTCGCCAACATCCTCGAGACCGTCGGCAATACACCGGTGGTGAAGATCAACAGGCTCGCTCCCGCTCACGTCGCCATGTACGTGAAAATCGAAGCGTTCAACCCGCTCGGCTCGGTCAAGGACCGGCTCGCCCTCGGGGTGATCGAGGATGCGGAGCGCTCGGGCGCGCTCAAGCCGGGGCAGACCGTCATCGAGGCGACGAGCGGCAACACCGGCATCGGGCTGGCGATGGTCTGCGCGCAAAAGGGATATCCGCTGGTCGTCACGATGGCGGAGAGCTTCAGCGTGGAGCGCCGCCGCTTGATGCGATTTCTCGGTGCCAAGGTCATCCTAACCCCCGCGCCCGAGGGCGGCACCGGAATGGTGCGCAAGGCGGTCGAGCTCGCCGAGGCGAATGGGTGGTTCCTGACGCGGCAGTTCGAGAACGAGGCGAACGCCGACTTCCACTCGCGCACGACCGCGCGCGAAATCGTCAATGACTTCAAGGGCGACCGGCTCGACTACTGGGTGAGCGGAATCGGGACCGGCGGAACGCTCAAGGGGGTCGCGCGCGTCCTCGACAAGGAGCGGCCGGAGACGAAGGTCATCGTCGCCGAGCCGGCCGATGCGCCGATGCTCACCAGCGGAACGAAGCAGGACCGGAAGCCGGACGGGTCACCGGCGTCCAGACATCCGTCGTGGAAGCCGCACCCGATTCAGGGATGGAGCCCCGACTTCATTCCGAAGCTCGCGGCCGATGCCGTCGACGCGGGCTACATCGACCGCGTCATCACGGTTCCGGCACCCGAGGCGATGCAGTGGAGCCGCCAGCTCGCGCAGAAGGAAGGGATTTTCGTCGGCATTTCGGCGGGCGGAACGTTCGCGGCCGCGATGAAGGTCGCGGCGGACGCTCCCAAGGGCTCGGCGATCCTCGTTATGCTCCCCGATACCGGCGAGCGCTATCTCAGCACCCCGCTCTTCGCCGACATCCCTTCCGAGATGACGGAAGAGGAGGCAGTGATCGCGTCGCGCACGGTGGCGCCGGCGATCTGAGCTGGGGTCGTTCTGCGATTCGGGCCGAGGAGCCGCAGATGACGCAGAGGGCCGCAGAAACTGCAACGTCAAAGCGTTGGCCACGGATTCCACGGATTTTGAACTGCGAAACGGCACGGATACGGCGAACTGCAAGGAGCTTTTGGAACTGCAACGGCAAAATCTGAAGAACGGTCTATCCGGTCGAATCACCGTGACCTCGACCCGATAGGTTCACCACAAAGCTTTTCGCAGTTGCAGCTAATCCGTGTTTGCAGTTCAAAATCCGTGGTCATCCGTGGTAAGGCTGTTGACGTTGACGTTGCAGTTTCTGCGGCCTTCTGCGTCATCTGCGGCTCCCCGGACCCTCCTCACAGGCCGGCCACTCCGCGGCCGGCCTTTTGCGACGCTCGCACGGCCCATCTCAATGTCGGTCTTATGCGAGCAAATGCACTGACGAAGTGGGCGCGTACGCTCGGCGCCGTGGCTCTCCTGGCGGGCGCACTATCGGCGTGCGCCGAGGCCCCTTCCGCACCGGCGCCGGACGCCCGAGCGACGGACGTCGACCTCGCGCGATGGCTCGTGAGGCTTCCCGAGGCCCCGTGGGCTTCGTCCGGAGGGCCGCCCGTGCTCGTCGGCGCGGGAGACATCGCTCGGTGCTACGACCCCGAGAACCCGACCGCGATTACACCGCCGCACCTAACGGCTGCCGAATCGACGGCACGGCTACTCGACCGCATCCCCGGCACCGTCATCGCCGTGGGAGACAATGCATACGAATTCGGCTCGCCCTCAGACTACCTGTTGTGCTACCACCCGACCTGGGGGCGCCACAAGGAGCGCACGCGTCCGGCGGCCGGGAATCACGAATACCTAACGCCTGCCGCTGCCGGATACTTCGGATACTTCTTCCCCGACGGCGGTCCTCCAGGCGGGTATTACAGCTACGATTTGGGCACGTGGCACGTGGTGGTGCTCAACAGCACGCCACAGTGGGCGTCCTGTCCTCCGCCAAGAACCTCACCCGCGGACGGACGGACGTGCGTGGGCGATGTCGCGCAGCGTCTCTGGCTGGCTGCGGATCTGCAAGCCCATCCGAGCCGGTGTACGGTGGTCTACTTCCATCATCCCCGGTTCAGCTCGGGGAGACACGGCAGTCAATACGAGATGCAGCAGTTCTGGGACATCCTCTACGCCCATGACGTCGATGTCGTCGTCTCCGCCCACGACCACCTCTACGAGCGTTTCGCCCCGCAGGACCCCGAAGGCAACGCCGATGCGCTCCGTGGCATCCGCCAGTTCACGGTCGGCACCGGCGGCGCGAATCTCTACGAGTTCACGACTGTTCTTCCGAACAGCGAAGTGAGAGACAACTCGACGCATGGCGTCCTCGCCCTGGCCCTTGGCGACGGCCGGTATGGGTGGTCGTTCTTCCCCGCTGCCGGCGGGACGTTCAGAGATTACGGAACGGGCGCCTGCCACTAGTCGCGGGCGCCCGGCTCGCGTGTCTCCGGTTGCAGCGCTACCTTGGCGACCGTGGAGACCGCCCTTCCCTCCGCCCTTCAGGCGCCCTTTCGCGCCATCGCCATTACCATGGTTCCCGACGCCGCTTCCCTCGATGAGGGGGGATGGCGCGACGTCGATGCAGCGATCGTCCGAGCGCTCGCGGCGCGGCCGCCGCGCATGCGGCGCCAGCTCGCCCTGCTGATTCGCATCCTCGACGCGCTCCCGATCCTCCGTTGGGGAAGGCGTTTCCACACGCTCGGCGCCGCTCGGCGCGCGCGATTCCTCGACGCGATGCAGTACTCGCCCGTGCTACTGCTGCGACGCGGCGTGTGGGGATTGCGGACACTCGTCTTTCTCGCCTACTACGCGCGCCCCGACGTTCAGGCGACGCTCGGCTACCGCGCGACCGCGCGAGGCTGGAGAGCGCGCGCATGATCTGTCTCGACGCCGACATCGTCATCATCGGCTCCGGCGCCGGGGGCGGCACCGTCGCACGGAGTCTCGCGCCGCTTGCGCGCGATGGAATGCGGGTCCTCCTCCTCGAGCAGGGCGCACGCCTCGATGATCACGAGTTCACCGGGCGTGAGATCGAGATGGCCGATGCGCTGTACGAGGACGGCGGCGGATTCCTGACGGCGGATGGGACGATGACGCTCGCCTTCGGGCGCGCCTATGGTGGCTCGACCGTCGTCTACACGGGTACGTCGCTCGTCGCGCCGGAGCGCGTCATTCGCGCCTGGGACGTTCCCGGCCTCACGCACGACGACATCGCTCGGCGATCGCAGGTCGCGATGGAGGAGAATGGCGTCCATCTCCTCGAGGACGCCGAGATCAATGAGAACAACCGCCTGTTCGTCACCGGCTGCGAACGATTGGGGCTGCATGCCGAGCAGTTCCCGCTCAACGTGCGCGGCTGCATCGGCTCCTCGCTGTGCAATCTCGGATGCCCCAATCTCGCCAAGCAGGGGACGCACCGCGTCCAGCTCCCGGCCGCCGAACGCGAGGGCGTGGAGGTCGTCACACGCGCGGAGGTCGTTAGGCTCGAAGAGCGCGCCGTCATCGTCCACGTGCACGAGAAGCGCGAGGGAGAGAAAGGCCGCCCCTCGGAGTGGCGACCGGGCAAGTATCGCATCTGCGCGCCGACGATCGTCGCGTGCGGCGGCGCCATTGGATCGAGCGCCCTGCTGTTGCGCTCCAGATTCGCCGACCGCCTCCCCGCCCTCGGACGCGGATTCACCTGTCATCCCGCGCACATCCTCGTCGCGGAGCACGATCACCCGATCACGAATGACGTCGGCCACCCCAAGAGCTTCTTTCTCGATCGGGCCGTCGAAGAAGGCTACGTCCTCGAGACGTGCATGTACTTCCCCTTCGTCACGGCGAAGAACCTCACCGGGCTCGGTGAGCCGCACGCGAAGCTCATGCGCGCGTTTCCCCGCCTGCAAATGATCCTGGTGCTCGCCGTCGATCATGCCGCCGACGGCAATCGGATCACGGTCGATCGGGCCGGCCGTCCGGTGGTGCACTACAAGTTCGCCAGATCGACGGTCACGTCTCTCGTGCGCGCGACGCGCACATCGGCGCGGATCTTCTTCGCCGCCGGTGCTCGGCGCGTGCATGCGCCATCGGCGCGGCCGCCCCTCATCGAGCGCGAAAATGCGAACCGCGTGGACGAGCTGATATCGGAGCGCCACTTCAAGCCGGGAACGATCTCGATCTCCGCCGCCCATCTGATGGGAGGGTGCGCCATGGGGCACGACGCGCGCACGTCGGTCACCGACTCGTGGGGACGCGTGCACGGCATTCCATGGCTGCGTGTCGCCGACTCGAGCCTCTTCCCTGATGCGCTCGAGATCAATCCGTACGTGACGGTGATGGCGCTCGCCGATCGCGTGGCCGAGGGCATTCGAGAGGACGCGGGCGTCCTGATGGCGGCGGCCCGTGGCTGAAATCGGCGGCCGGCTCGTCGCGCGCGCGCTCGAGGACGAAGGCATCGAGCTCGCCTTCGGCATTCCCGGCACCCACAACATCGAGCTGTACGATGCGCTGGCAGCATCGGAGCGTGTGCGAACGATCCTCGTCACCGACGAGCAGAGCGCGTCGTTCATGGCCGACGGCGCCTGGCGTGCGTCGGGTCGGCTCGCGTGTGTGAACGTCGTTCCCGGCGCCGGGCTGACGCATGCGATGTCGGGAATCGCCGAGGCGTTCATGGACACCGTGCCGATGCTCGTACTCGGCTGCGGCATTCGTCGGGACACGGGTCGCGCCTTCCAGCTGCATGATGTCGATCAGGCGGCGATGGTCGCACCGGTGACGAAGGCGCAGCTTCGTCCGGCTTCGGCGCGCGAGCTGTACACGACGATTCGCAAAGCGTGCGAGATCGCGCGCTCCGGGGCTCCCGGTCCGGTCTTCGTGGAAGTACCGGCCGAGCTGTATCTCCTGTCGCATGACGTGAGCGGCGAGGTCCCCTTCGTCCCGTCGGCGACCGCCGCTCGCGCCGATGCGCGCGAGGCCGCCGCGCTGCTGAATCGGGCGAAGCGACCGCTCGTCTACGTCGGGCTCGGCGCGGCGAACGCGCGCATTGTCGAGCTGATCGAGCGGCTGGAGGCGCCTGCGTCCACGACCTATCAGGGAAAGGGCGTCGCGCCCGAGACGCATCCGCTCTTCCTCTGGCCCGGCTTTGGCGATGCCGCCCCGGCCTTCGCCCGCGAGATTGCTCGCGAGTGCGACGCGACGCTCGCCATTGGCTGTCGGTTTGGCGAGGTGGCGACGGCAAGCTATGGACTCGAGCCCCCTGTTCCCCTCGTGCACGTGGACATTGATCCCAACGTGCTCGGTCGCAATCACGACACGGCGCTGCCGATCCAGAGCGATGCCGCCGCATTTGTCGACGCGCTGCTCCCATTGCTGACGCCACGACCGCGCGACGAAAAGCTGCGCGAGCGCATTCGCCGCGGCCACGAGGGAGTCCGTCGCGAATGGTTAGGCGCGGGGGACACGAAGCGCGTACCACCCTTCGCGCTTCTCGATGCGCTGCAGCGGACGTTCGGCGACGAGACCATCTTCACCACCGACAGCGGCAACGGAACCTTCATCGCGATGGAGATGCTGCGGTTGAATGCCCCGGGCCGGTTCCTCGGTCCGATCGACTACTCGTGCATGGGATACGCGGTGCCGGCAGCGATCGGCGCCAAGCTCGCGCGACCCGACGCGCCGGTGGTCGCCCTCGCTGGTGATGGCGCCTTCCTCATGACGGGGCTGGAGCTGCTCACCGCCGCGACGAACGGCGCGTCGGTCGTGGTCGTGGTGCTTCGCGACCGCGAGCTCGCGCAGATCGCGCAGTTCCAGCACACCGCGATGAACCGCAAAACGGCCAGTATAATCGGCGAGTACGACGTCGAGGCGATATGCCGCGGCGTCGGTGTGGAGTGTCTGCAAATGCGGAATGCCGCCGAGATTCAGCCCGTGCTCAACCGCGCGCGAGAGATCGCGGAGGGTGGCCGTCCGGTCGCGATCGATTGCGCGATCGACTACTCGCGCAAGACGTATTTCACGTCGGGCGTGGTGAAGACGAACTTTGGGCGGCTCCCTTGGCGCGATCGCCTTCGTTATGCGGGAAGAGCGGTGTTGAGGAGGGTAACTGGCTGAGGGTGTCGAGGGTGTCGAGGTGTGGAGGTAGTCCAGGTCGTCCAGGTCGTCGAGGTAGTCGAGGCAATCAACGCGACTTCCTCGCGGACGCTCTACGTCGACGAACCTAACCTCGAGCACCTCCACCACCTCGACGACCTCGACGACCTCGACACCCTCGACACCCTCGACACCCTTGACCACCTATGCCGCACGCCCGCCGCATCCTCCTCGCCGACGCCGACGCCTTCTACGTCGCCGTCGCGCGCATGATGGACCCGGAGGGTGCGGGGAAGGCCGAGCTGCTCATTGTCGGCGGGACGCGCGAGAGCCGGGGCGTCGTCTGTAGTGCGTCGTACGAGACGCGAAAGTACGGGGTCCGCAGCGCCATGCCGATCTCACGAGCGCTTCGCCTGTGCCCGCAGGCGATGTGCGTGCCGGTCCCGCGCGGGGCGTGCTCCCGCAAGCACCGGGAAATCCGCGCCGTCCTCGATAGGTTCGCGCCGCTCGTGGAGTCGGCCAGCATCGACGAGTGGTACATGGACCTGGGCGGCACGGAAGCGCTCTACCATAACGAGCCGCTCGCCGAGACCGCGCGCCGCATCCGCGAAGCGGTGCTCGAGGAGACGAAGCTCTCCGTTTCGATCGGTGGAGGGACGACGAAGCTGGTGGCCAAGCTCGCGGTGGAGCGCGCCAAGCCGAAGCCGGGAAGCGGGGCCACCGGTGTTCACGTCGTCGCGCCGGGTGACGAGGGCGCTTTTCTCGCGAGCTTCTCGCTCGCCGAGCTTCCGCTGGTCGGTCCCAAGTTCCAGGAGCGCCTCGCGAAGCTGGGCCTCAAGACCGTGCGCGACGTGCTCCCCTACGACGCCGCGGCGCTTCAGCGGTGGCTTGGAGACCGTGAGGGGGAGTGGCTCTACGAGCGAGTGCGCGGGATCGACCGATCGGAGGTCGAATCACGCGGCGAGGCGAAGAGCATTTCCCGCGACGAGACGTTCTCGGAAGACCTCGAGGACGATGACGATCTGCACCGCGAGCTACTCGCGCTCGTCACACGCGCCGCATCCGATCTGCGGGCCGATGGGCTCACCGCTCGCACCATCACCGTGCGCGTCCGCGATTTCGATTTCCGGAATCGGTCCGCGAGCCGCACGCTCCCGCGCGGTGTCATCGCCGATCGGGTCATCCTCGGCGTGGCGAAAGCGCTCCTGGCGAAGCTGCGCTCGGACCGCCGCGTTCCCGCGCGCCTCCTCGGTGTCGCGCTCTCCTCGCTCGCCGCCGATCCGGATGCAGATCAGCTCACGCTCTTCGAGAGCGCGCTGTCGAACGCGGAGGAAACGCCACGCGACCGGGCGCTGGCGCGCGCCGTCGATCGACTCCGGGAGAGATTCGGAAGGGACGGGATCGTGCCTGCGAGACTAGCAAACGAGGAATAAGCAAACAGGACCGAGGAATTCGATTGGTGACAATTCACCCAATCAAATTCCTCAGTTCTGCGTCCTCATTCCTCATTTGTCTCTAGCTATCTCGAACGTCGTCGCGACGTTGCGCACGCGGTCCTTCCCGTCGGTGATGCTCACCGTCAGCGTGTACTTCCCCGACGGCAGCTTGCGCGTGGCGAGCGTGCGCTGCTGACGCGTGCGCGGGGAGAACGCTTCCTCGGTGAAGCGGAGCTCCACCGGCGGCGTCCCGGAGAACAGGCGTCCCACCTTGCTCTGCTGCCGCTTGGCGACGATCACCGCCTCGTAAGGCGTGCCCTTCTTCAGGCCGCAGACGTCGTAGGCGACCTTGATGTCCGAGCCGCGCTTTCTCACGCCGACGGGATCGACCATTACACGATAGGGCACGGTCGTGGCGCTCGCCCCACGCGGGCAGCGTGAGTACGGCTCCGGCGGTTGGGCGGCGAGCCCCGCTTTCGGCGAGGGCTCCCCGCGGCCCGAGAGCACCGCGGTCACGCCGAGCCCGACGATGAGAACGCCGGCGGCCGCTACCTTCCACATCGCGACGCGGGTTGACCGGTGTATCCGCGATGGGGCGGGCGTGTTCGGGGCCCGCCCTTCGAGCAGTGCCTCGAGCTCCGCGCCGGTTTGCGGACGGTCGGCGGGGTCTTTCCGCAGCATCTTCTCCAGCACGCCGAAGACCGTCCGCTCCTCGGGGGTATCGAGCGCCGGCGCGGGGATCGGCTGCGAGACGTGCGCATACATTAGAGAGTAATGATCGTTACCCTCGAACGGCGCTCGGCCCGTTAGGCACTCGTAGGCGACGACGCCGAGCGAGTAGATGTCGCTCCGGCCGTCGACCTGCTTGCCGCGCGCCTGCTCGGGACTCATGTAGCGCGGCGTTCCCACCGACGTCCCGGCGCGCGTCATCGCGGTGGCGTCGGCCGAGCGGGCGATGCC
>DASTYE010000128.1:0-12702 GCA_035765135.1 Gemmatimonadaceae bacterium
GGATCGGCAAGGCCAGGAAGGAGGGACGGTGATGGAACGCTTCACGAGCTGGATTCCGACGATGATCGATGCCGGCGCGAAGGGCGCGCTGCTCCTCGTCGCGATCTTCATCGTCGCGCGCGTCCTTCGTGGCGCATCCGCGGCAACGCGGCATGTCGCGTGGGCGGCCGGGATCGTGGTGCTCATCGGCCTTCCCGTGCTGTCGGCGCTTCTGCCGCGATTCGAGGTGAAGGTGCCCATGCCCACGGTCGAGCAGATCGCGCGTCCGCCCGCTCCAGCGAGCGCGCCCGAAGCGCCCGAGGAGAGCGCGCCCGGGCCACGGCGGGCGATTTTCGCCGACAACGACGCCGCCCTTCCGCAGGCCGCCGATCTTGCGGCTCGGCTGGTCTCGGGCGCCGCCGATCCATCGCCGGTGGCCGATCCACCCTGCCCACTTGTCTCGCGGTGCACCGCCGTGAAGGTCGTTGCCATGTCACCCGCGGAAGGCTTCGTCACCCTCTGGTTCGTGATGGCGGCCGTGCTCCTCGGTCGCCTTGGCCTCGGTGCGATCGCCGCGCATCGACTCGTCAGGCGCTCCCGGCCGATCGCCGATCCGTCGTGGCTGCAGCTCCTGCGCGATGGCCAGGAGATGGTGGGTGTGACCGGTCGGGTCCGTCTCTTCGAGAGCGCCGATGTGTCCATGCCGGTGACGCTCGGCGTAATGCGTCCGACGATCGTGCTTCCGCCGGTCGCCATGTCCTGGAGCGAAGAGCGGCGTCTCGCCGTCCTCGTTCACGAGCTGGCGCACGTCCTTCGGAAGGATGTTCTCACCTGCCTCACCGCGCGCATTGCGTGCGCGCTGCACTGGCTGAATCCGCTCGTTTGGCGTGCTGCGCGCAAGCTGCGTGATGAATGCGAGCGCGCGTGCGACGATCTCGTGATCCGGTCTGGCGTGCGGGCCTCATCGTATGCCGACGACCTCCTCGACATCGTTCGGAGCGCGGGTACCTCGCGGTCACCGGCGGTGGCGCTTCCGATGGCGCAGGCTTCCGATTTCGAAGGACGCCTGCTGGCGATCCTCGCGCCCTCGGCGCGGCGGCGCGGTCCTTCTCGTGCGCGCTCGTTCGCGATGGCCGCGTTCGTCGCCGCACTCGCGATGCCGCTTGCCGCGATGGCGCCGGCGCCTTACGAGGCGGTCGCTCCTGAGGGAAGTGGGACGGGTGACTTCGACATCGATGCCGTGACCGATCCCGGCCCCGAGAGCGGCGCGGGCGTCACCAAGGGCGTTGGGTCCGTGCTCGACGACCTCGGCGTCGATCTCGGCGGGCTCAAACAGAGCGTGGTGGATGGCGTCGCGACTGGTCTCGAAACCGCGAAGAGCGTCGCGCTGGATGCGGTGACTGAGATCTCGGTCAAGCTCGATGAGCAGTTCCCGCAGCCGACGCCGACTCCCGACCCCGATCCAGAGCCACAGGGTCATGAAGTGGACGAACGCGCGCTGAGCGGGCTCTTGATCGCGCTCGGTGACGCCGATCGGTCCGTTCGTCTGGCGGCGGCGCAGGGGCTCGGCGGCCTCGAGGATCCGCGTGCCGTCGAGGCACTGAGTCGTGCGCTGCTCTCGGACGAGAACGTCGAGGTGCGGCGCATGGCGGCGTGGGCACTCGGCGAGATCGAAGATGCGCGCGCGGTACCGGCGCTCTCTCAGGCGCTGCGCTCCGACAAGGATGACGAGGTCCGCAAGACGTCGGCCTGGGCGTTAGGCGAGATCGAGAGCGCCACCGCCGTTGAGGCGTTGGGGGCCGCGCTCAAGGACTCCAGTCCCGAGGTGCGCAAGACGGCCGTCTGGGCGCTCGGCGAGATCGAGTCGCCTAACGCCGTGCCTCATCTGTTGCCTTTCCTGCGCGATGAGAATGCGGAGATTCGAGCTCAGGCAGCGTGGGCGCTGGGTGAGATCGAGAGTGCGCAGGCCGTGGAGGGTCTTTCGACCGTCATCAGCGATCGGGAGCCAAAGGTCCGGGAAATGGCGGTGTGGGCGCTCGGCGAGATCGAGAATGCTACCGCCGTACCCGCGCTGTCCAAGGCCATAACCGACGAGAACGTCGGCGTGCGGCGGAAGGCGGCCTGGGCGCTTGGGGAGCTCGACCTCAGCGAAGCGCCGGCCGGACTGATCAAGGCGACTACCGACGAGGATCGTGAAGTCCGTAAGGCGGCGGCACACGCGCTCGGCGAAATCGGCGATCCCGCGGCCGTGCCGGCCCTGACGGCGCTTGCGCGGGGACAGGACAACGCGGTGCGGTACATCGCCATCAATGCGCTCGCGGAAATCGACGAGGGCGCTGCCGTCGAAGTCCTCGTCGAATTGCTGAAGGATCCGGACCCGGAAGTGCGGAAGATCGCGGCGCGCGCTCTGGGCAAGAGGTAGACTCGAATGAGGATCGAGCAATGACCATGCGTCGGGGAGCAGCCTCATCGGTGGTGATCGCTGCGCTCGTGTTCGGAGCGGGTGTCATCGCCGCGAGCCTGGCACCGGACTTCAGACGGCCGCTGATGTCGGCTGACACGGTGATCGTGATGCCCGGCGTCGTGCTCGAGGACGGCGCCGTCACGGCTCGTCAGGCGGCGGCGACCCGAACGGATCCGGAAAAGGTCGCCGCGCTCATTGCCGCCGTGCGAAACGCGAATCCCGTGTTGTGCGAGCTGGCGGCGCGCGGCGCGTCGTGGGACGGGAACTGGCGTGGTGGCGGTCCCGGCGTCCCATTCCGTGACCGGAGCGCGGCGGTAATGGATCTTGTCCGATTCGCGGCAAGCTCTCCCAAGGGGCGGGATGTCATCGCGCCTCTGCGCGCGACCCTCGGCGATCCCGATCCCTGCGTGCGGCGATTCGGCGCGCCGCTGCTCGGCCGGACCCAGCACCAGGAAGCAGTCGAGGTACTCGTGACCGCGCTGCGGGATGCGAACCCCGTCACCCGCGAGTCCGCCGCCGTCGGCCTCCGCTTCGCGGAAAAGCCGAGCACAGTGGAGGCGCTGACACAGGCGTTAGGCGATCAGGAAGCGTCCGTACGCGCGGCATCCGCGTGGGCGCTCGGCGAAATCGAGGACACGCGCGCGATTCCTTCGCTCGAGCGGGCGCTCAAGGACGCTGACGTCCAGGTGCGCATCAACGCGGCGTGGGCGCTGGGGGAGATCGAGGATCCGGCTGCCATTCCGGCGTTGACGGCGGCCCTTCGTGAGGATCGGGATCCCGAGGTGCGGAAGATGGCGGCCTGGGCGCTGGGGAACATCGAGTAGGCTTGCGCCAACGCTAACGCGCCGGTCGTCCGCGTCCCGGCATCCGGAACTCCTCGGCCTCGTATCGCTTCCCGGTCTCGTCGAGTCCCCCTGACCGCGCGAGCCAGAGGAAGACGCCGGTACGCTCCTCAGGCGCCGGCACCGCCTGCGGATCTTCCTTCGGAAAAGCGTGCGCGCGCATCGCCGTACGCAACGGGCCGGGGTTGACGACGAAGACGCGGAAGCCCCTCGGCTTCAGCTCGAGTGCGTACGTCGCGGCCACCGCATCGACCGCCACCTTCGACACGAGGTACGCGCCCCACCGTGGCCGCGCTCCCTCGACGACTCCGCTCGATACGAAAATCAGCGCGGCGTTCGGCGCCAACTTCGGCAACAGCCGCTGCGTCAGCAGGAATGGGCCGCGCACGTTTGTCGCCATTACGGCGTCCCACGTTGCCAGGGGATAGGTAGCGAGCTCGACTCGGTCACCGAGCAGTCCGGCGTTGTGAACCACGACATCCAGCTGCGCGGCGTCCTTCTCGAGGCGATCGATGACCGCGTCCGCTCCCTGCTCGGAGGCGGCGTCGGCGCGCAGCGGGCGGATATCGAGCTTCGCCTCGCGCGCGTCCTTGGCGAGCGTGTCGAGCGCGCTCGCCGTTCGGCCCGTCGCGTAGACGGCATATCCGTCGCGGGCGAAGTCGAAAGCGAGGGTGTGTCCGAGACCGCGAGTGGCTCCCGTAATCAGAGCTGTTGGCATGGGTGCGGGGTATGAAGTGCGACACGGGGGTCCGTGAGCCTCGCGGGCTCATGACCCAGTCCGGCATTCAGTCGTCGAATCCTAGATGAACTCACGCTCCGTCGGAACGGTTCTCCTTCTTGCCATCCTTGCCGCGTGCGGTGAGGACACGAGCAGGTATGCGCGCGGGCGCGGCCTTCAGGTCGCCCAGCTCTCCGCTGTGGACCGAGCGAAGATCTACGCGGCCGCCCTGGGGGGCGCCTTCGATCTCGACCCGGGGCTGTCACTCCTGGTCGACACGGTCATGCTCGCCCGGAACAGTGGCGAGCGGCCGGGTGCGCCGTTAGGCGCCGACGTTCGCGGTGCGCTCGCGACGAGCGGCGTCACCAAAGGGGAGTGCCAGCCGGAGCGCCGGACACCGACGCGTACCCCCATCTGCCGCGCCGACATCCCCGGTTACGTGGTGCGCTTCTCCGACGTGTTCGCCATGTCCGGCGATTCGGTGCAGATGCATGTCTTCGCCGAGCGATACGACACTCCGCGGACGGGCGTGCACAACCGGTTCACGATCGAGCAGGCGTATCAGCTCGTGAGGCGCGATACCGGCTGGCGGGTGGTCCGCAAGGCGAGGATCGAGTAGCGCGGCTACGCCCGAAGCGCGAAGTTGAAGGATCGCGCCGCACCCGGCGGCAACGGTGGAACCGCGAAGCGCAGCGTTCCGGCTTCGCTGCGGAGAACACGAGGACCCGACGCGCGTTCCGCGTCCCCCAGCGTGACACGGACTACGAGGTCGCGCACGGTGTCGGCACCGGCGTTGCGAACGTCGACGCGGACCGATCGGGGGCCAACGCGAGTCGCGCGCACCGACACCGCGGCGCGAGCGCGCCACCATTCGACAACGTCGCTCGCCGTCGTGAGCCACACCGCGCTGTCGGCCCGGATGCGGCGGGCGATTCGAGCGAGCGCCGGGACCAGCTCCGGGCGCGCCAGCCATTGCGAGTGGTAGCTGAGGAGGTAGAGTCCGCCGAGCGCTCGCACCTTCTGGTACTCGCCGAGGTATTCCCTGACGATCTCGTCGAGCGAGCCGCGTGACGCCAGGCTGGCGGCGTCGAAGTCGTCCACGTTCGCGCGGCCGAGCAGCACCATCGTGTCCTTGCCTATCCGAAGCAGCTCGGGCGCCGCGGCGCGCGAGTTGTTCGCGCCGAACACGTACCTGCCCCCCGCCTCTCGCCAGGCGGCGAGCGTCGCCGTGTCGAACTGCTCCTCGGGCGGACGCAAGCCATCGACCGGGAAGCCAAGCAGGTCGCGCAGATGCACTTGTGTGATCGCGAGGCGGCGGCGCTGCACGTCGAGCGGCTCGCCACCGAGGAGGCGATGGTTTTCGCTGTGTGTGCCGATCTCATCCTGCTCGGCGATCGCTCTCGTCAGGCTCTCGTGACGCCGGGCGAGCTCGGAGGTCAGGAAATACGTGCCCCGGACACCCGCGGCGCGAAGCGAATCGAGTGCGAATCGCGCATTGGAGAATTGATCCTCGACATCCTGCGCGAAGACGGCCGCCGCGACCTTTCCGTCCGGCCACGGCTCCGCCTCGGCCAGCGGGAGTCGTGCAGTCCACGCGACGGCGTTGCGAACGAGGAGCTGGACGATCGATCGGTCCCACGGGAGATCGTTGACTCGCGTGAGCTCGAAGCTCCACCAGGCGACGCGGGCACGCCCGTATCGCGACCGTACCACCGCGCCATCCATGAGCGCGACGTCACGTGCTGGATGAGGACGCAACGTGAATGAGGAGAAGAACCCATCACGCCCGCGACGGCGGACGGCGACGTACGGCGCCGGGTCCAGCTCGAGCCGCGTGCCGGGTGGCACGTCAGTGGTGAGGGCGCTTCCGCTCGGGAAGGTGACGTACGCGATGTCGCGCTTCTCGAGGGTATCGACGCGGCTCGCCCCGGTGAGCGCGACGAGAAGGCCATACCCGATCGGGCGGCAGCGCGCATCCTTGGTCGCTATCGCACCGACGACGATCAGCCCCTGACCGCTGCGGGCAGCACCGTCGATCGCCTCACGAGTCGCGACTGACAGACAGTGAGCCGATGGAATGACGAGCACGCGAGCACCACTCTCGCGAATGTCCGCCGGGGCGACCACGGTGACGCTGGCGCCGGTCGCGCGCAGCGTCTCCGTCCACCGGCTCACGATGGAGTCGTAGGACGCACGCTTCGTGAAGTACGACGCCGCCGCGGGGTCGTTCACGACCGCGACGCGCACCGGCGACGAAAGCGTCGCGCGTGCGAGAATCGACGGCATCGGGATGACGGTCGTCGCTCCCGCGAATCGTCTGGTGCCTGACGAGGCGCGTGGCGTGCGCTCCCCGCGCGCCGCGAGGGCGATGGAAAGCCCGACGATCGCGACGCTGCCAGTGACGATCCAGCGGACGTTACCGCGACGCCGCATCGTCCTCCGTGCCGAACGTGACGCGCTCGAAGTAGATCGGCTCATTCCCCTCCGGCCGTGTCTCCTCCTTCGGCCGCCGCGACTCACGCCATCGGTATGCGCCATAGCTCCCCATCGCGAGGAAGATCGTGACGAGGAAGGCGACGAGAATGATCGTGGAGAAGAGGTTGTCGATGGACATGAGAGCAGGGGATCAGGGGTGTCGAGGGTGTCAAGGGTGTCGAGGTGAGGTCATCAAGGGGTTCACCTTCACACCCTCGACACCCTCGACGCCCTCGACACCCTTCTACAACGCCCCCACCCGCTCCAGCTTCCCCCACGTCATCCGCACGCGCGCGAACTCCTCGACGGTCGCGGACATCTTCGCGACGTCGATCAACGTGATGAAGAAGAAGCGGTAGGGGATCGCCAGCGGGACGAGGGTAATGTCCTCTTCCTCCATCGCCACCGTGTACAGCGCGGCGGCGAGGTCCAGCATCGTCAACAGCAGCCACCAGTGCAGTACCATCGAGGCGGCTCCGAGCGCGAGCGCGGCGATGGCGAAGAGCATGTTGCCGATCACGTTCACCACCGGCCACACGATCGCCTCGAAGAGAAGCGCCTGCAGGGAGATCCAGACGGCCGTGTCGCCACGCGGGCGCGCGAGCCAGTCACCGCGCTTACGCAGCGCCTGAAGAATCCCGCGGGTCCAGCGATAGCGCTGCTTGAGAAGATCGTGCACCGTCTCCGGCGCCTCGGTCCACGCGATCGCGCCGTCCTCGTAGACGATCTGCCACCCCGCGCCGAGAAGCTTGATCGTCAGGTCCGCGTCTTCCGCGAAGGTGTCGGTGTCGTAGCCGCCGACTCGTACGAGCGCATCACGCCGAAAGACACCAATCGGGCCGGGTATGATGTTCACCACGCGCAGAAACCCCTGCGCACGGCGCGGAAGGTTCAGCCCCTGGATATACTCGAGCGCCTGAAGCCGCGTCCACAACGTTCCGCGGTTGACCACCTTCACGTTCCCCGCCACGGCGCCGATCCGGGGATTGGTGAAGTGCCGCATTGCCAGGCGTAGCGTGTCGCGACTGAGCCGCGAGTCGGCATCCATGCAGAGGATGAACGGCGATGACGCCGCCGCCAGCCCCGTATTGAGAGCGCTGGCTTTCCCAGCGTTGGGCTTCCGCAGAATGCGGACGGTCGCGCCGCCGTGCGTCCCCTCGAGCTTCGACGCGCGCTCGTAAGTGTCGTCCGTCGAGCCGTCATCGATGACGATCACCTCGAACGACGGCCAATCGAGCTCGAGCAGACTGGCGATAGCCGCCTCGATCACCCGCCCTTCGTTGTACGCGGGCACGAGGATCGAAACCGGTGCATCCACCGCATACCCGCCACGCGCCTGACGAGTGCTCAGATGATGGAGATAGCTCAGCCAGAGCAGCACGACATAGCGCGCGACCAGCAGGATCAGAAACGCGAGCAGGAAGGTGACGCCGACCCGCAGGACACCGCTTTCCGTCTCAATGGCGAATCGGGCGTGCAACCAGAAAATCGCCGTCCCGATCACGAACAACACGATCGCGATCGGGGCGATGTGAGCGAGCTGTCGGCGTGTAAGCATCAGGGGCCCAGCCGGACGCGCACGCTGCCGCCCCGGCGCTGATAGCCTGCGTCCCGCCCGCGCCCGTACCACGCGCTCAGCCCCATCTCCCACCCCGGCGCGCGATACATCACCTCACCCTCGGCGGCCGCGTGAAAGGCATAGTGCGTGGTCATGCCCTCGATCTGCGGATCAGATCCAGCCTCGGTGCTTCGCGCCACACCGCTCAATACTCTCGCCACGTACGACAGGCCCCGATCCCGGCGCGCGGCCGCTTCGAGACCTAACGAATGAGCGGCGTAATGTTGCGGATCCCAGTACAGGGCGCTGCGCTCGCGGAAGCGCAGATCGCTCGCGACGTATAACGCCGCTACCTCCTCGCCGAGCGGATAGCGCACGGTCGTCGTGATCGCCGGACGGGTATTGCCGTCACTCAGCCGCATGAGGTCGGCGACGATGCCGAAGTCGATCACACCCGCCGACCCCGCGACGCCGTAGATCTGGCGCGTCGCCATGACCGACTCGCTCACCCCTTCGCCCTCGGGAAGTCCGCTGCCCGCGAGGACGCTCGCCGTCATCAGGTGAGGGTACGCCAGCTCGCGCTTGACCTCAGCGGACGCGCGCCACCCTCGCCACCATCCGATGGCGCCGACGCCGCCGTATCCGGCAGTGGAAGCACCTCCGTGGCGCAGCGCCCCCGCGCGGGCGCTGATGCGCGCGAACGGAAAGCCGATCGTAGCGCCGACGTCCCCGCCGAACCCGTAGGTCTCGCGCGAATACGGTCCGGACCTGGCCGCGACGCGACGCTGCTCGAACCCAGCGCTCGCCGCGGCGAGCCGGCCGATCGGAATTCCGTAGCGCCCGCCTCCGCTCAGGTACGAAAAGCCGGTGTTGTCGGTCGCGAGCTCGGCCCGCGCAGTCCAGCCAGGCGCGTCACCCTCCGGCGCGGCGCCAAGCGACGGTCGCGCTTCGCGCTCCACCAGCGCGATGAGGTCGCGAATTTCGTCAGCGGTCTCATCGTTCCCAGCGAGCTGTAGCGCACGCTCGTACTCCGCGCGTGCCGCGCCAAGCTCACCCTCCCACCGCCGCAGCTCGCCACGAACGAGATACGCCTCCGCGGTCGGACGCATGGCGATCGCCGACGCGAGATCGCGCTCGGCTCCAGCGCGATCGCGGATCGCGATGCGCAGCTTGGCGCGCGCGACGAGCCAGGCGGGTGATGGAGAGAGCAGGAGCAACGTGTCGTACTGTGCGAGGGCAGCGGTGCGGTCGCGCGATGACCAGAGCGCCCGCGCGTAGTCGTGTCGCAAGGCGGTGTCGGACGGCGCCCGGGCGAGCGCGCGCCGATACAGCGGAAGCGCGACCGTGAAACGCTTCGCATCTGCATTGGCGGCTGCGGCTTCGCGAACGAGATCGTCTCGCACGCCAGCGCGGAAGACGATGTCGAACTGCTCGGCCGCCTCACGAGACTGCCCCTCGCGCGCGTACGCTCTCGCGAGCTGGATGCGGTACGGCAGATGGCCGGGGTCGCTCGCCACCCACGCTTTCGCTTCTCGGGACGAGGGATCGAATGCGGCGCGCACGGTACGGGTGAGCTGTGCCACCTCGGTGTTGCCGGGGCGCATCGCGCGCAGTCGAGCCAGCTGTGCCTCGGCTTCGCGATGGCGATTCGACCACGCCAGCGCTCGCGCCAGTCCCAGGCGATGCTCGAAACGATTCGGCTCGGCGGTGACGAGCCGCCGATACTCGGTGATGGCCTCGTCGTATCGCTTCGACTGGAGAAGCACCGCGGCGTACTCCGCGCGGATCCTGCGCGTGTCGCCCGTCCGACGCTGTGCGCCGAGCGCCGCCGGCACGAATGCGAGCAGCAGCAGCGCTGTCGCTGCCCGCCTCACCGCTCGCGTTCCTTGATCGCGAGCACCTCGCGGTACCATCGCACCGACTCGGCGTTGCGTCCCACCTGATTCGTGAGGCGCGCGAGGTCGAGCAACGCCTCGCTGTCGTGCGGGTGTGACGCGACCCATCGCTCGAGCTCGGCGATCGCCTTGGCGTTCTCGCCACGCTTCGTCAGCGCGAAGACGCGATCGTCGAGCGCCTGGCGCTCCGGCGTTCGCCAATCACCCCGCGCACGATACTCCTCGGCGCTCAACAGACGCGCATGCTTGCGGCGCCATGCAGCGTCTTCCTCGGCGAAGCGGCGGTAGTCGTCGGGTGAGGGTTCAATGGCGCGATCGACTCCGACCTTCACCGGCTCGCCACTCGATGGCGGCAGCACCAGCGGAATACGCTCGGGAGTCGCCCCGAGCTGGCTGTAAGCGTATGCCGCCCCGGTGGTGAGAATGACGATGCCGAGGCTGAAGAGCATGGCGTAGCGATCGCGAATCATGCGGAGGCCTTCGTCGCGAGCCGGAGCCCCTCACCGCCCATCACGATGCCGCGGCCACCTTCCAGGCGAAACTCGATCGGCGCTCGTGAGGCGCCGGAGAAGCGCGTCTTCAACGCTTCCATGCGCCGGCCGCGCTCGCTATGGGCGTTGAAGCGCACGACCGCCGCCGCCCGCTGCACGAGCGCATCCGCGCGCAGGTCGTCGGTGCGCGCGAGATCGCCTGGATACGTCACCAGCGATGTCGCGCCCGTGGACTCGAGCCATCGCGCCAGCTGCGCAACCGGGGCGCTCGATGTCGGAGACACTTCGAGAAACGGCGCGATGGAATCGATGGCGATGCGCGTCGGCAGCTTCCACCCCACGAGGGAGCGCAGCTCGCCGAAGACGGCATCGGGCTCCGCGGCCTGACGATAGCGTCGCGCGAAGTCGGGGCGACAGCGAAGAATCGTCAACTGTCCTGCGCGAACGGCGTCGCCAAGACGGAGCCCCAGGTAGCGCCCGAGCGCGGCGATGTCGGCCGCATCATCCTGTGTGAGCAGCAGCGCCGAGGAGCGCTCCGCGACGGCCGCGTGCACGAACTGCAGCGCCGCGATGGTCTTCGCGGTGCCAGTTGTGCCGCAGATCACATGTATGCGGCCGGGGACGAGCGCCCCGAGAAGAGCATCGAGCGGCTCGATCCCGCTGGGAAAGGCGCCGTCGAAGAACGGATCGTCGGTTGACATTAGCCTGCGTTGCGGCCTGGCACGTTGATCGCTTATTCCGGAGCCTTTCCACTCTTTCAAGTGGCGTGCCCCCATGCGGCGGTTCACATCGATTGTCTTTGTCTTTCTGGTCCTGGTCGCATGCGCGGCGCTCGGCGGAAGCGTGCAGGAGCGTAAGTCGTTCTGGGCCTTCACCGGACCGTGGGATGCTCGCAGCGACGCGAGCCTTCGCGCGAACGCCGCGAGCCTCGATGTGGCGGTCACCGGATGGATCGGGCTCGATAGTCTCACCGGCGAGCCCCTGCTTCCGTCCCCATATCCGGACACGATCCGGCTCGTCACGGGGACAACTCAGCGATTCGCGCTGGTGACATCCTGGCATGGGCAGGGCTTCCACGCGGCCTCGATCCGTGCGCTCGGTCGCGACCGCGCCCGTCTGGCGAGGGTCGCCAGCCGAATCGCCCGGCACGTCGACTCCATGCGCTACGCCGGCCTGGTGCTCGATTTCGAGACGCTGAAAGCGAGCGACGTCCCTTCACAACTGACGGTCGTTCGCGCGTTCACCGATTCGGCCAGAGCCCACGGCGTGAAGACGATCGCTGTCGCGATTCCGGCCGAGCCTGACGACGCGTACCCGACGCACGAGCTGGTGAAGGTGGTGGATCACGTGCTGGTGATGCTCTACGACCAGCACTGGGCCGGCTCGCAACCGGGTCCGATCTCGGCGCCCGACTGGGTCGAGCGAAATCTCTCGCGCGTCGTGAGTGAAGTGGGTGCCTCACGAGTGGTCGCCGGCCTTCCGCTCTACGGGTATCACTGGGTGAAGGGGAAGCCAGGCCTCGGAATCGCCTTCGACGCCGGCCTTCAGACCGCCGAGCGTGAGCGCTTTACCGTGACGCGCGACTCCGCCTCGCGAACGCTGCGTGGCGCGTCGAGAGACGGGAGCTCCGCCGTCTGGCTCACCGACGCGAGCCTCGTCGCCGACCTGATACGCTCGGCCGAGGAGTTGGGCGTGTCGCGGTTCGCGTTCTGGCGGCTGGGGCAGGAGGATCCGCAGGTGTGGTCGCGTCTGACGCGTTAGCACCCTGGGATAGCGATGCCGCGGCGATGTTTTTGCTCTCGATGAGGGTATGCCGACATCGGGCCTTCGAGGCGTCCTTCTCGACGTAGACGGAACCCTCCTCGACAGCAACGACGCGCACGCGGCGGCGTTCACGAGAGCGTTCGCCGAGCACGGGCTCGACATCCCGTTCGAGCACGTACGCCCGCTCGTGGGTATGGGGAGCGACAAGCTCATTCCCTCGCTGACCGGTTTCGAAGCCGACACCGCGGAGGGGAAGGCGATCGTCGAGCGCAAGAACGGGATTTTCGCCGAGCGATACCTGCGGCACCTGCAGCCGACGCCCGGTACGCACGAGCTGCTGGAGCGCCTGCTCGCCGACGGACTCACGCTCGTCGTCGCGACCTCGGCTGGCGTGGAAGAGATGAAAACACTCCTCCGGCAGGCCCGCATTGACGACCTGATTCACGACGCGACCTCGTCAGGCGAAGTGGACAATTCGAAGCCCGACCCCGATGTCATCGGCGCCGCGATCAAGAA
>DASTYE010000129.1:0-7455 GCA_035765135.1 Gemmatimonadaceae bacterium
CGGGGTATGACGGCCGGTCTGCCCTAGTGGGCAGGCCGGCCGTTTCGTGTCTATATTACCCGGTCTATGGCACGTCTTTCCCTACTCATCGTCGTCGCCTCGCTCGCCGGCGCCCCGCTGCTCGCGCAGGAGGAGGCCACCCCGGGCCGCTGCACCACGCCGGACTCGCTCGCCGTCCGCGGCAACCAGCGCGTGAGTGACGTGACGATCCGCGCGGATGCGCAGCTCCTGCCCGGTCAACCGCTGAACTTCCGCGCCGTTCAGCGCGCGATCCGCGCGCTGTTCGCGACGGGGCAGTTCAGCGATGTGCGACTGCTCTGCGACATCGCCGCTGGCGGGCGCTCCACCCTCGTGATCGAGGTCGCCGAGCGTCCCCTGCTCGGAACGCTCAACATCACGGGCGTCGAGAAGGTCGCCGAAGGGAAGGTGCGCGAGAAGGTCGACCTCCTCGTCAACCGCCCGCTCGATCCGGCGCAGCTCGCGCGCGCGATCCAGCGCATCGACTCCTTGTACGAAAAGGAGGGCTACTACCTCGCCGAGATTCGCCCGGATACCCAGACGGTGGACGGCAAGGTCAACCTCACGCTCCGCATCGATGAGGGGCGCCGCCTCGCGGTCTCCGGCATCAGGGTCAACGGCAACTCCGTGATCTCCGACGGCGAGATCGTGGGCGCGATGCAGACCAGGCCGGAGGGATTCTGGTGGTTCCGCAAAGGTGAATTCGACGAGGACAAGTACGCCGCCGACCTCGGCGAGCGCATCGCGCAGGTGTACGCGAAGCAGGGCTTTATCGACTTCCAGATCATCAAGGACACGCTGATCGTCGACCGCGAGCGCGGGAAGGCACTGCTCGACATCACGGTGAGCGAAGGGCAGCAATACCGGATCGGTGAGTTCGAGGTGGTGGGGAATCACCACTTTCCCACCGAGGCCATCCAGCGATTCTATCCTTTCGGCGATCTCTCGCCGACCCTCACCGAGCGGATGCGCGATCTCCTGACGCCCGGCTCGCGCCCGAGGAACGTATTCGATCAGACGCAGTGGCAGGACGCCACGGACAAGCTCCGCACGGCGTACAGCAACGAGGGGTACATCTACGCGCAGGTGGTGCCCGTCATCGATCGCGCGAAGACCGGTTCCGACTCCGTTCCGGTCGTCAATCTGCGCTGGGAGATCACCGAGCGGTCGCCGGCGATCGTGAACCGCGTGGACATCGTCGGCAACGACTACACGACGGAAGCGTGCATACGCGACGCGCTCCTGATTCTCCCTGGCGACGTGTTCAATCAGGATCGGCTCGTTCGATCCTATCAGAACATCGCGAACCTCGGGTTCTTCGAGACGCCGCTGCCGCCGCCCGATACGCGCCCCGCCGGCGAGGAGGGCGACGTCGACATCATCTTCGCCGTGAAGGAGAAGCGCACCGGAAGCATCAACTTCGGCGCGTCGGTCGGTGAAGGAACCGGCGTCGGTGGATTCCTCGGTCTCGATCAACCGAACCTCTTCGGGCAGTGCAAGCGCGCTTCGCTCCAGTGGCAGTTCGGCGCGAACCAGAAGGAGTTCTCGCTCAGCTTCACCGATCCCGCCATTCGGCAGTCACGCATTTCCGGGACGGTGAGCGTCTACCACCGTCGGCTGCGCTACATCGTCGAGGATTACGGGCGGTCCGTGCTCTCCGGTGGGTCGCTGCAGTTCGGCTTCCCCGTACCGCGGTCCCCGTTCACGCGCGTCTTCCTCTCGTACGGTGGCGAGCGCGTCGAGCAGCGCGGCGGCATTTTCGATCAGGACACGACGATCCTGACATCGGGGGAGGGCTTCCGCTCGACGCTCGGCGTGTCGGCGCAGCGTGATACGCGCATTGGACTGCCGTTCGCGACAGCGGGTTCGCTGCAGACGTTCTCGGCGTCGTTCAACGGCGGCCCGTTAGGCGGCAACACGGCGTTCCAGCGGTACAGCACCGAGCTCAAGGCGTACGCGCCTCTCTGGACGGTGGGTGGCGAGCGTCCGGGAAGTCAGCCGCTACAATTCACGCTCGGTCTGTCGGCGCGGGCGGGCGCCGTGTTCGGTGACGTCGGCGCATTCATCGTGTCCCAGAAGTTCGGGCTTGGCGGCGTGATGTTCGGCGAGCCGCTGCGCGGGTACAAGGAGTTCTCGATCACGCCCAACGGGTACGATCCCAACGAGCAGCAGACGCGCGCGTCCTTTGGCGACGCGTTCTTCTCGACGACGGCGGAGCTGGGGCTCCGATTGAACTCTCAGGTGTATCTGAACTTGTTCTTCGACGCGGGCAACATTTGGGATCACCCGCGCGAGTTCGATCCCACGCGCCTGTTCCGCGGTGCGGGGCTCGGTGTGTCGCTGATTACGCCGCTGGGTCCGCTCGGTCTCGACTGGGCCTACGGCTTCGATCGGACGGACATCCTCGGCCGTCCGGATCCCAAATGGGAGCTGCATTTCCGGCTCGGCAATCTCTACTGACGGAGTGATCATGGCTGGCATGGCTCGAGCGAGCGCGGTGGCGCTCGCACTGATGATCTGCGGCGCGGTGGCGGCGCAGGCGCAGGTGAAGATCGGATACATCAAGTCGCAGACGATTCTGGCTAACGCGCCCGGCCGCGAGGCCGCCGAGTCGCAGTTCGAGAAGGAAATGGCGACGTATCGTGCGCAGGTGCAGCGCATGGGGGATTCGCTGAACGCCCTCATTGCCGACTACAACAAGCAAGAGGTATCGCTTTCGCCGCAGGCGAAGGAGGCGCGTCAGAAGGACATCCGTACGAAGGAGGAGGAGTATCAGCGCCGCACGCAGGAGCTGCAGACGCAGGTGCGGCAGCGCGAGGCCGAGCTCGTTCGTCCGATCATGGAGCAGATCAACAAGGTGATCGACGAGCTGCGTGCCGACGAGGGCTACACGATGATCTTCGATGCCGAGAACCAGGCTGGTGTCGTCGTGGCCGCGGACAAGAATCTGGATCTCACGGACAAGGTGCTGGCCCGGCTCCGCGCGGCGGGCCCGCCGACAGCGGCAGCGCGTCCGACCGGCGCGCAGCGGCCGCCCGCTCCCGGCGCCCAGCAGCCCAGTGGAGTGCAGCGGCCCAAGCCGCGTTGAGCGAGAGGAAGACTTTGGACACGACCGGCGGTGAGGGGCCCAGGCTCCTCACCGCCGAGGCCATCGCCGAGTTGGTGGGCGGGGAGCTGCGAGGCGATGGTGGTACCCGCGTAACGTCCGTGGCGCCGCTGGATCGCGCAGGCGACTCCGATCTCACCTTTCTGGCGGCGGCTCGTTATGCGCCGCTCTTCTCGAGGACGCGCGCGGCCGTTGCCCTGGTCAGCCCCGAGCTGGCTGACGAACGCGGGGATGTGCGAGCGCGCATTGTCGTTGCACGCCCGCACGAGGCCATGCTGCGGGTATTACCCGCGCTCTACGTCTCGCCTCCGCGCCGTCCCGGTGTTCATGCGACCGCGGTGATTGGCCGTGGCGCCGAGATCGGACGCGATGTGACGATTGGCCCGCACGCCGTCATCGAGTCCGACGCTTCGATCGGCGATCGAGTGACCGTCGGCGCGGGCTGCGTGATTGGGGAGAGCTCACGCCTTGGCGACGACACGCAACTCTACTCGAACGTGACCGTGTACCCGCGGGCCCTCGTTGGTCGCCGGGTGATCATCCACTCCGGTGTGCGCATCGGCAGCGACGGGTTCGGCTACGTCTTTCGCGAGGGCGCACACGAGAAGATCCCTCACGTCGGGCGATGCGTAATTGGGGACGACGTGGAAATCGGCGCCAACACGACGATCGATCGCGGCAGTATCGACGACACTGTCATCGGGCCGGGAACCAAGATCGACAACCTCGTGCACATCGGCCACAACGTGCGCATCGGCGCCCTCTGCCTGATCATGGCTCAGGTGGGCATTGCCGGATCGTCGCACATCGAGGACGGGGTCATTCTCGCGGGGCAGGTGGGCCTTGCGGGACACCTCACGATCGGGAAAGGCGCCCGGCTCGCAGCGCAGGCGGGCGCGTTCGGCGATGTTCCCGCGGGGGAGACGTGGTCGGGATATCCAGCCAGACCTCATCGCGAGATGCTGAGGGCGCATGCGGCGCTGTTCAAGTTGGCCGGCATCATCAAGGCGCTCGAGCGTCTCGTCGATCGCGAGCAGCGGTGAGCGGGCGTCGCGGGGTATCGCGGCCAGCCACGCTCGAGGGGGTGGGGCTGCATCTGGGCAAACCGGTACGCCTGACGTTCGCGCCCGCCGAACCGGGAAGCGGGGTTCGCTTCCGACGGGTCGACGTTCCCGACGCCGCGCCGATACCCGCCCACATCGAGCACGCGGTGCAGGTCGAGCGACGCACCCAGCTGGGAACCGGCGCCACCGCGTTTCACACCGTGGAGCACGTGCTGGCCGCGGTCGCCGGCCAGGACATCGACGACCTGCTGATCGAGCTCGACGCGAGCGAGCCGCCGATCATGGACGGGAGCGCTCAGCCGTTCGTCGAAGCGATCGAGCGTGCGGGGATCGTCGAGCGCGGCGGCACGGTGGAATATCTCGAGCTGCGGAGCCCGGTCCGCGTCGTCGACGGCGACGCGGTCTACGAAGCCCGACCGGCCGCGGCGCTATCGCTGGACGTCACGATCGACTTCCCGCACCCCTTGATCGGGCGACAGACTGGGCGGTACCAGGTATCGCCGAGTAGCTTCGTACGCGATCTTGCTGGCGCTCGTACCTTCGGGTTCGTCCACGAGGTCGAGGCGCTGCGAACGATGGGGCTCATCCGGGGCGCGACGACGGAGAACGCCGTCGTGCTCGATGATGAAGGAGTAGTGGGAACCACGCTGCGATGGCCTGACGAGTTCCTGCGTCACAAGGCGCTCGATTGTGTGGGAGACCTGGCGCTCGCGGGACGCCGTGTGCGCGCGCACGTGACGGCGATCAAGCCCAGTCACCGGGGAACGGTGGCGCTGGTGCGAGAGATGACCACCTCCGCCGCGAAGGAGACGCGGATGTTCGACATCAATGACATCATGAAGGTGCTCCCGCACCGGTATCCGTTTCTCTTCGTCGATCGCGTGCTGGAGATGGAGGAGAAGAAGCGCATCGTCGGCATCAAGAACGTGACGATCAATGAACCCTTCTTTCAGGGGCACTTTCCCGGGCATCCGATCATGCCCGGCGTGTTGATCATCGAGGCGATGGCGCAGGTAGGCGGAATCCTCCTCATGGGGCTCGTGGACGATCCCGAAAAGAAGGTCGTGTACTTCATCTCGCTCGATAACGTGCGGTTCCGCCGCCCCGTGCGCCCCGGCGACCAGCTGCGCTTCGAGCTCGAGGTGACGCAGCTGCGCGGCGCGACGTGCAAGATGCACGGTATCGCGCGCGTGGATGGCGATATCGCCGCCGAGGCCGACATGGGCGCGATGGTGCGCGACAAATGACGGCGCGCGTGCATCCGAGCGCGCTCGTGGCGCGCGATGCCCGGCTCGGCGATGACGTCGAGGTGGGCCCGTTCGCCATCATCGGCGACGATTGCGAGGTTGGCGACGGATGCGTGATCGCCGCGCGAGCCACGCTCGAGCGCCACGTCCGCCTCGCGCGCGGCGTGCGCATCGGGGTGGGCTCGGTGATCGGTGGCGATCCGCAGGACCTCAAGTTCAAGGGGGAGACCACGACCGTCGAGATCGGCGAGGGAAGCATCGTGCGCGAGTACTCGACGATCAATCGCGGAACGTCCCAGTCCTGGAAGACCAGCGTCGGGAAGGGAAGCTTCATCATGTCATACGTGCACCTCGCGCACGACTGTCATGTGGGTGACGGCGTGATCCTCGCCAACGGCGTGCAGCTCGCCGGGCACGTGACCGTCGAGGATCGGGCGATCATCTCCGGCCTGACCGCGGTGCACCAGTTCGCCCGCATCGGGACACACGCGTTCGTTGGTGGCATGTCGCGTGTCGCCAAGGACATTCCACCGTATCTCAAGGCGGTGGGGAACCCGGTGAAGCTGTACGGGCTGAACTCCGTCGGACTACAGCGCAACAACTTCGATCCCGAGGTGATTCGCGAGCTGAAGCGCGCCTATCGACTGTTCTTTCGATCGGAGCTCAACGTCTCGCAGGCGCTGGAGCGCGCGCAGTCGGAGCTTACGATGACTCCCGAGGTCAAGCACTTTCTCCAGTTCGTCGACGCCAGTCAGCGCGGAGTGGTGATCTGAGCGCCGACATTCGCGTCGGCGTGATCGGTGCCGGTAGCCTCGGCCAGCACCACGTGCGCATTCTGCGCGATGTCTCGGGTGCGCGACTCGTCGGCTTCCACGAGGTGCGCCTCGAGCGCGCGCAGCAGGTGAGCAGCGAGCTCGGCGTGCCGGCGATGCCCACGCTCGATTCGCTGCTCGATGACGTCGACGCCATCACCGTAGTCGTGCCCACGCCGGGCCATCACGCCGTCGCCAAGGCAGCACTCGAGCGGGGCATTCACGTGATGATCGAGAAGCCGATCGCGACCACGCTCGATGAAGCCGACGATCTCCTCGCGACCGCGAGGCGAACTGGCGCGACGATTCAGACCGGTCACGTGGAGCGCTTCAATCGCGCCATTCGTGGTGCGCTCCCGTTCATCGACGGGCCGCGGTTCATCGAGAGCGATCGTCTCGCGCCGTTCAATCCACGCGGCTCCGACGTCGCGGTGGTGCTCGACCTCATGATTCACGACATCGATCTCGTGCGAACGCTCGTCGGTGGACACGTCGATGATCTCCAGGCGGTGGGTGTGCCGGTACTCACGCCGTCGGTCGACATCGCCAATGCGCGGCTGACGTTTGCGTCCGGCGCGGTGGCGAACATCACGGCGAGCCGCGTCTCCCGTGAGCGGTTGCGGAAGATCCGCATCTTCCAGCGAACGGGCTACCTCTCGCTCGACCTTGGCGCGGGCACGGGGGAGTTTTACCGGCTCCGCACCGACGTCGATTTCTCGGCGCTCGCGAAAGCGCCGTTGGCGCTGGAGGCGTTTGTCGAGCGCGTCGTGCTCGACGCCCCGGAAGGCGAGCCGCTCCGTCTCGAGCTCGAGAGCTTCATCGCGGCGTTGCAGGGTGACGCGGGAGACATCGCGTCGGGCGATGACGGCCGGGAGGCGCTGGCCGTGGCGCTGCGCATCAACCGGGAAATCGAGCGCACGCTGCCATCCCTCGCGGGCGCCGTTCGTGCGTGAGATTCTGTTCGTCGCCGGCGAGACGTCCGGCGACCTTCACGCGGCAGGAGTCGCCGCGGCGATCCACCGCCGCCAACCCGGTCGCCCGATGTCCGGCGTTGGTGGATCGCGGATGCGCGAGGCCGGGGTCACTCTGCTCGAGGACGTCGAGCGCATGGCGGTGATGGGATTCGTCGAAGTCATCCGGCACATCCCCCGCCACTGGCAGCTGCTGCGAACGCTTCGCCAACGCCTCGACCGCGGCGCCACCGGGCT
>DASTYE010000130.1:0-28812 GCA_035765135.1 Gemmatimonadaceae bacterium
TATCTACGGTCGCGAGCTCCTCAATCTTCTTGGCAACGATCCACGCGAGACCGGCGAGGAGATGAGCGGACCGCAGGATCCGGGTGGCCGGGCCGGCGGCGTCTGGGGAGGAAAGTACGGCGCCATCCGTACGATCCACACCTACCTAACGGCGCTCGAGAACAGCAATGAGTTGACAGCAGCGGAGAAGCGGGCATCGGCTGGTCTGGCCAAGACCCTGAAGGCCTGGCACCTTCACAAGCTGGCTGTGCGCAGTGGCCCCACCGGCTTGCCGATCGACACCGATCGCCCCATTACGGATCCTCCGGCGCCGCTCGTCACGTCGGCGGCGGCGATGGAAGCGGCATCAGCGTTGCTCGACGAGGCGCTGGCCGACCTCGAGGCGGGCGGGACGGCGTTCCCGTTCTCCTTCGTGCCGGGGTACACGGGGTTCAACACGCCGGCCACGTATGCCCAGTTCAACCGCGCCCTCGCGGCCAAGGTCCTGGTGCACCGGGCGACGTTCAATGCTTGCACCGCCTGCTGGGCCCAAGCGGCAACGGCGCTGTCCGAGTCGTTCATCACCGATGCCAATCTGCCGGCCTCGCTGTCGCTCGGTGTGTACTACGGCTACACCGGCGCTGGTGGCGAGCTTTCCAACCCGGTCACTGAGGCCCTCACCGCCAACCGCTACTGGGTGCACCAGTCGATCGTTACCGGTGCACAGCTTCGTCCCGGCGGAGAGCCGGACCTTCGCCTGACGACGAAGACGAGGGCCGCAGCCGCACCGCGCACGTTCAACAACGTCACCGCGAGCAACAAGCCGATCCTCTACAACAGCACCACCAATCCGGCGCTGTCGAACACGGGCGCAGACATACCGTGGATCACCAACGAGGAGCTGATTCTGCTCCGCGCCGAGATTCGCTGGAATACGAACGACAAGGCGGGAGCGATCGCCGACCTGAACCTGATCCGGCAGCATGCGGGCGGGCTGGGCCCGACGACGCTGACGACCGCGAGCTCCAACGATGCGTTCATTACCGAGCTGCTGTACAACCGCCTGTACTCGCTGATGTTCAGCCAGGGCGTCCGGTGGGTGGATGCGCGGCGCTACAACCGAATCAGCAGTCTCCCGCTCGACCGTCCGGGCGATGTGGTGCATCCGCACATGCTCATTCCGGCAGCGGAGTGTGACGCGCGCGGACTTGCGCCACCGTGCTCGATGTAGGAGGAGCAGGAGTTAGGAGTCAGGATTCAGGGTTCAGGGGGTGTCAGGTTGAAGGTTCCAGGAGAGAACGACCCAGCATCTGATCCCTTGGTGCCGTTCTCTCCTGCAACCCACCACCTGACACCCCCTGATCCCTGACCCCTGATTCCTGACTCCTGGGTCGTTCACTATCGCGCGAACGGCGGCGCGGCGTGGACGATGCGTCCTCCGACGACGGTCATCAGCACCGTCGCATCCTTGATCTGCGTCGTCGGAATCGCGAACAGGTCGCGATCGATGATCACGAAGTCGGCAAGCTTGCCAGCCGTGAGAGAGCCCTTGTTCCGCTCCTCGCCCTCGGCCCATGCGTTGTTGATCGTGTAGCTCCGCAAGCTCGTCTCGAGATCGAGTCGCTCCTCGGGAAACCACCCGCCCTCGGGTTTCCCGTCGAGCGTCTGTCGCGTCGTCGCCGCGTACAGAATGGTCATCGGATTTGCTGTGTACCAACTCGCGTTCGTGCCCGGCCAGTCGGAGCCGAATAGCAGCGGGACGCCGGCGTCGTGGAAGGTGCGAAACGCGTACGCCCACCGGGCGCGCGTGCCGATGCGCTCCTCCATCCACCGCATATCGTCGATCGCGTGGTATGGCTGCACCTCGGCGATGATCCCGAGCCGCTTGTAGCGCCCGGCGACGGCGGCGTCGCGAATCACCTGCGAATGGATGATGCGCCACCGCCGCTCCTTCGGACCATTGGTCGTGAAGACCTTCTCCATGATCGTGAGCACGGTGTCGATCGCGTGATCGCCGATCGCATGCACGTTGGCCCACCACCCAGCGGAATCGAGACCGAAGAGTAGGCGCTCCATGTTCCCGGGCGGCTGCATGCCCGAGCCGGGACCGCTCGTCGCACCGGTGTTCGTGCTGTCGCGCCACTCCCCGCGCTTTCCCGAATGAAGCTGCGGCTCGTAGAACCGCGCCGTCGAATTCCCCTGGATGCCATCCACGAATCCCTTGAGCGCGCGAATGCGGATCCAGTCGTCTCCGAATCCCGGAGCAATGCCGGCGTCGGTGAGAGACCGCCATTTGTCGAGCGTGGGACGAGCGAAGACGCGAACGGTGAGCTCGCCGCGCTCTTTCAGCGCGGTGTAGACCGGAAGCTGAAAGGGCGGCGTAATGTCGTGAATTGTGGTGACACCGAGCTCGGCGAGATGCTGTTGTGCCGCGCGCGCTTCGCGCAGGCGCTGATCGAAGGTCTTCGGAGCGATCGCGGCACGGACGCGCGCCAACGCCGTGTCGGCGACTCGACCGGTGGCTCGGCCGTTCACGCATTCGAGCCCCGGCACCGGCCGCGCGCAGGTGAGTCCGGCGCGATCGAGCGCGATCGAGTTGGCCAGCCACGCACTCCGGTCCCAGCGGTTGAGCAGGACCGGTGTCGTGCCGCTGACGGAATCGATGATCGTGCGGTCCGGCGAGAATCGCTTCCGCGATGCATTCCCTCCCCGCGCGCCAGTGCTGTTCGCTGACCAATCCTCGTACGCGCCCCAGTCGCCTCCGGTGAGCCACGCTCCGGGACTCATGCGAGCCGCGGCCTCTTTCACGCGGGTCGCGAACGGGGCCGCGGTGCTCACGTCGAGCAGGTTGGCGCCGATCAGCAGCGCGCCCGCCTGACTGAAGTGCGTGTGATCGTCGATGAAGCCCGGGGTGACAAAACGCCCGCCGGCGTCGATGACACGCGTATGCACCGAGCGATGACGGTCTACGTCCGCGTTGCTTCCGACCGCGATGAGGCGCTCGCCACGCACGGCCACCGCCTCGGCGCGGGGACGCGCCGTGTCGCCGGTCCAGATGCGGGCGTTGCGAACGATCAGATCGGCGTCCTGTGCGCTCAGGAACGAAGGCGCGGCCGCGACGAGCGCGAAGGCAAAGGCGGAGCGCGCGGCTACTTGAATGATCATGCTCCAGATTGTCGCGCGCGGCGTTTCTTCGGAAGGACCACCGGCATGTCGATTTCAGCACCTGTCGTTCGACGAACAGGTAGAGAGACACGTTCACCGGCACGTCACGACAGGAGCAGACGATGGTATACAGCGGAACATTTCCGGCGCGACGCGCAGGAGCCCGGACGACTGCGCTCGCTCGCGACATTCGAGGCGAGGTCATTCTGCCCGCGCACGAGCAATACGATCGCGCGCGTCGGGTCTTCAACGGGGCTGTGGATCGGCGCCCGCACGCGATCGTGCGCGTCAGCGGCGTGGAGGACATCCTGACCGCGGTGAGCTACGCGCGCGAGAACGACCTGCCGTTGAGCGTGCGGGGCGGGGGACATCACGTCGGCGGGTTTGCCGTCGTCGATGGGGGCGTGATGATCGACCTCTCGTGCATGCGCGGTGTCATCGTGGACGCAGGCCGTCGTGTCGCGCGCGTTTACGGCGGGGCGGTGTGGAGCGACGTCGATCGCGCAACGCAGGCACATGGGCTGGCGACACCGGGTGGCACCGTAGCCAGCGTCGGAGTCGGCGGCTTCACCCTTGGCGGTGGTATCGGGCGGTTGTCCCGCGCCTATGGCCTTGCCGCTGACAATCTCCTTTCGGCGCAGCTGGTGACCGCCGACGGCCGCCTGGTGACGGTGAGTGAGACCGAGAACGAATCGCTGTTCTGGGCCCTCCGCGGGGGCGGCGGCGGGTTTGGTGTGGTCACGTCGTTCGAGCTCCGACTGCACGAGATGCCGAACGCGGTGTGGTCGGGGGCGCTCATCTACCGCATCGAGGATGCGAGCCGCGTCCTCCGCGTTATGCGGGACCTGATGCTGTCACCATCGCGCGAGCTCAGCCTGTCGGCCACCATTGTTCGCAGGGAGGGGCAGCTCGTTCTCGTCGTGAATCCTTTCTGGATCGGCGACGCGTCGAAGGTCGGCGAGGCGATCGTCCCGTTTCGGCGTGTCGCGACACCAATCGTCGATGGTGTTGCGCCGACGTCATATCTGGCGCTTCAATCCACGGACGTGCCCGGCGGACGCCGCGGGTGGGAGTCGAGCGCGTTCCTCGACCAGATGTTCGACGACACGATCGACGCTCTCGTGGCGCATGCCGTCGACGCCTCCGTCGCGGCGCCGCGAATTGCGCTGCTCCCCATCGGCGGCGCCATCGCCGACGTGCCCGAGTCGGCCACCGCGTTCGGCGGACGCGGAGCTGCGTGGCTCGTTTGCGCCAGCTCCTCGTGGGAAAGGGAGGCTGGCGATGCCGAGGCGCGTGCGTGGATCGAGGAAATTCACGCTGTGGTGCGGGACGACTCAACCGGCAACGGATACGTGAACATGCTCGGCGATCGCGCGCGGGCGCACTCTTCGTGGGCGACAGCGCGGCTCCGCGCGGTGAAAGCCGTCTGGGATCCGTTCGGAGTCTGGAGCTGACACCGGGAGGGCATGGCGTCGGCCGAGCACCGCGTACAGTTTCCAGGTGAGCGCCGGCTGACGATCGCCGGCTTTTGCCAGCCCGTTAGGCGTCATCTTCAGCGCGGCAATGGGCGCCGACTGCCATGAAGATCTATTGCCCGGTCTGCGAGTATCACCCACGAGCCAGCGATCGCTGGCAGTGCCGTCCTGGTTGCTACACGATCTGGAACACGTTCGAGACGCGAGCGGTCTGTCCGGGGTGCAGCAAGCAGTGGCGCGACACCTGGTGTCCGGCCTGCGGCGTCGCGTCGCCGCACGAGGACTGGTACCACGAGGAGGACCTCGACCGCGCCAGCGAGATTCGCGAGGAGGAGCTGGTGGGCGTGAGCCGAGGTAGTCGAGGTCGTCAAGGTCGTCCAGGTTGTCGAGGAGAGGTCGTCAAGGCGGGATGAAGTCACCTCGATCGCCTCGACGACCTCGACGACCTCGACTACCTAGAGGGGGTCCACCGGCCCATGGTCCACCGGCTCGACCGCGTGCCGGATGAGCACCCACTCGTAGATCTGCGCGGCCAGCACCCCGCCAATGATTGGGCCGATCCAATAGATCAGGTGCCCCTCCCATATCCCGGACGCGATCGCGGGACCGAATGATCGCGCCGGGTTGATCGACCCGCCGGTGAACGGGCCGATCGCCAGAATGACGGCGGCGAGCGTCAGGCCGATCGCGAAGCCTCCGACGCGTGGCGCCTTGGGATCGACCGCCGTGCCGAAGATCACGAAGATCAGAAAGAACGTACCGACGGCCTCGAGCATGAATGCCTGACCGGTACTTATGTCCAGGGAGACCGTCTGCCCGCCACCGCGTGCGGCCTCGAACAGGGCCTCCGGCGTCCCGGCCTTCAACGCATATGCCGCGAGCATGGCGCCGAGGATCTGCGCGAGGACGTAGACCCCCGCCATGAACGGTCCAATGCGACGCGTCGTGAGGAACGCGATGGTGACCGCCGGATTGAAGTGCCCGGAGATTCGCATCGTCGCGGTCACCATGACCGACAGGATGATCCCGTGCGCCAGCGCGACCTCTACCAGGCCGATGTTCGAGTTTGGCATCTTCGTCAGGATGATTGCCCCGCTCCCAATGAACACGAGGGCAAAGGTGCCAATCAGCTCCGAGACGAAGTGGCGGATCGGGTCTTTCATGCTGATCTTCCCCGGTAGATTGAGTCGGCGGCCAAGCTAGGTCGCACCGTTCCACTCGGCAAGGCAGGCGCATGCCGGTTCGCAATCCCGTGCTTCTCATTTCCGACCAGCCAGCGCGCTTCCTCGCGCTGCGGCGGAGCGCGCTCGCCGGCCGTCGTGTGCATCTATGGCTCGCCAATGGCGCCTCGGCTCCGCGGTGGTGCGCGGGCGTCCGGGGTGACCCAACCAATCCGTCGACATTCGATTCGGTGCGCTCGCGCGACGTGACCGTCGTCGTCGATCTCGCCGACGAGACTCAGGCAAAACGAGTTGCCACGGCGGTGCGCCGCCAGATTCCGAAAGCGCCAGTGCTGGTGATCGACCGCGAACGAGGGCGGCGTCGATCGGGAGTGCGCGGTGGAATCGCGTGGATCGACGAGGGCGAGCTGCTCGCCGACGCGATCGAGAATGTACTGGCGCGCGTGGTGGCGCGTCGCCGAGTTGCACGCTTCCGCCGTGCGTTGCGCGGCGCCCGCGGCTGCACCTTCCTGCTGCAGCACGATCCCGACCCCGACGCGATCGCCTCCGCGCTCGCGCTCCGCGCCGTCCTCGGCCTCGACGAGGAGAAGGTGAGGATCGTGACGTGCGGTCGCGTCACTCGCCCGGAGAATCAGCGCCTGATCGAGGAGCTCGGCGCGCGCATCGAGCGTGTGTCGGGGCGGGCGCTTCCGGATCAGGAGAATCTCGTGCTCGTGGACGTGCAGCCGCCGTACTTCGATTCCGATCTTCCTGACGTCGCGGCGGTCATCGACCACCATCCCCCGTCAGGGGCGTTTCGTGCCCGCTTCAAGGACGTGCGTCCCACTTACGGCGCGAGCGCGACCATCGCCGCGGAATACCTGCTCGCGGAGGGTGACTCCCTGTTGACGCGCGAGCTGGCGACGGCACTGCTCTACGGAATCATCACCGACACGAAGTCGCTCTCGCGATCAGCGAGCGTCGATGATCTCGAGATGTTCGCCTACCTCTTTCCGCGCGCCGATCACGCGCTGTTGCGCCGCATCCAGCATCCGTCCTACTCGCCGGCGGCGCTCCGGCGCTTCGGTCTGGCGCTCGAGCACGCGAGCGTGGCGCGGGGTCTCGCCCACGTACATCTCGGGCGCCTTCCCGGCGATCAGGAGCACATCGTCGCCCAGCTGGCAGAGTTCTGCCTCGGGATCGAGCGCGCGAACGTCGCAGTGGTATCCGGGGTCTTCGACGACCGCGTCGTCATGAGTGCGCGGGCGCTGTGGCCGCAGGCGAAGCTGGGCGATCGCCTGCGGGAGGCATTCGACGAGTACGGCAGCGCGGGTGGACACGCCGTGATGGCCAAGGCGGTCATCCGTCTTGCCGATTGGCGGCGAGCTCACGAGGCGCATGGCGATCGCGGCCTGGAGCTGAGCATTGGGCGTGCGGTGCGCCGTGCCTTGGCGCCAGCGTCGCGCGCTCGCCGATCGCGGACGTGACGTCGAGCGATCGCCGCCTGCTCGAGGCGGCGAACGACGAGTTCACCCGTCGCTATCCCTCCGAGCGACCCGGGCATCACCCCGTTCAGTCGTTCATCCATGGCGCCCAGCACTTCCGTGACGATACGATCCCATCGTTGGGGCGTGAGGCGCGTGCCGCACTCGCCAGCCACGCGCCGGACGGGGACACGCTCGCTCGAGCGATGATGTTCACCGGGCGAGAGCGGCCGTTCGCCGATGACGTGCACCGCCGCATTGCCGAAAAGCTCGCGTCGAACGCGGTCGAGGATTATCGCATCGATTTCGAGGATGGATACGGCACTCATCGCGATGCCGACGAGGACGCCGAGGCCCTGCGCTGCGCCGACGCGACGGCCGAGGCAATGCGGGCCGGCACACTCCCTTCGGCATTCGGGATTCGCGTCAAGCCGCTCTCGCGCGACCTCACGGCTCGGTCACTCCAGACGACGGACCTCTTCATCCAGCGATTGCTCACCGGCAGCGGGGGTGCGTTGCCGCCGACCTTCGTCGTGACCCTCGCGAAAGTGACGATCGTCGAGCAGGTGGATTATTTCGCGCGCCACCTCGAGCAGCTCGAGCGCCGCCACGGAATCGCCGAGGGAGCGTTGCGCATGGAGATCATGGTCGAGGCACCCGCCGCCGTGATGGACCGAACCGGCCGGTGTCCATTGCCCGCATACGTCGACGCCGCACGTGGCCGCCTGGTGGCGGCCTCGCTCGGCACCTACGACTACACCGCGGCGCTCGGGATTACGGCGGCACACCAGCGTCAACGACATCCGGCGTGCGAGCATGCGCGACTCATCATGCAGGTGGCGCTCGCGGGCACCGGCGTCCGGGTCAGTGACGGCTCGACGGCGATCCTCCCGGCCGGGGCGACCGACCGAGTTCACGACGCGTGGCGCCTCCACCACGGGGACGTGAAGCATGCGCTGAAGATGGGGATCTACTCCGGATGGGATCTGCATCCGGCGCAGCTCGTCAGTCGTTATGCGGCGGTCTACTCGTTCTTTCTCGTCGGGTTGCCGCAGGCATCACACCGCCTGTCGACGTTCCTCGAGACGGCGGCGCGCGGCGAGGCACCGCGCGACATCGCCGACGACGTCGCCACCGGGCAGGCGCTGCTCGCCTTCTTGCTGCGGGCGATTGCCTGTGGTGCGGCGGAGCGGGAGGAAGTCGCGCGGCAGGCGGGGCTCCGCCCGGACCTGCTCGACGGGCGCTCCATCCGCGACCTGCTCAGCGCCTGACGATCGCCTCGATCACCCCGTACGGCTCGTCGGTGGCCACGAAGATCTCGTTCGGGTTATCGAGGCCGAACGGCGTGAGATCGACGATCAGGTGGTGCTTGTTTGGAAGCGAGAAGGCCACGGCATCGATCTCCGGGCATCGCTCCAGCACCGCTTCGCCCATCGCGTACGCCGTGTGCTGCACGCTCCGGCTTTCGTGATCGGCGAACGTCTCGAGAATCGCCTCACGCGCGCGCGTCCGTGCTTCCGAGTACGAGATCTCGTTCAACCCGTACGTCCAGCGCACGCGCATCGCCGTGGCGAGCACACGGTCGGACGTCTCGCGCAGGGTGGTGTAGCGGTCGCGCGCGAACCCCTCGAAGCCCGAGGCGGTCGTCTTGAGTACGCGAAGCTCATCGATCCCGCTCTCGACACGAGTGCCGTCGCCGCCGGCGGTCACAGCGGCGACATCGATCTCATTGGATACGCGCAGGAACGCATGCGGGTGCGGCCGGCCACGCGTGGGGATGCGATTCCACGCCTGCTCGTGCACGGTCACACGCGCGCGGCTCACCACAGGGTTCTCGGAGAGAAAGTGCGTCGCCAGCGCGCGCGCGAAATCCTCGATCGCGTCGATGGGGAGCTGACGCGCGAGCGCGTAGACGGTGTTCTTCATCGTGTCGGTTGGGAGGACATCCCGGTTGTCGCCGCGGACATGCGCCTCCTCGAACTCGCCCTCGAGCCGGATCGAGAGCGTGAGATCGCGGAGCTCATGCCGGCCCTCCCGGCGGTTCACCTTCACGAGCCGCACGCGCGATTTGCCGTACGCGTTCTCGGCGAGTCGGGACACGATCAGCTCCCTCGGTAGGTGGAGTAGCCGTACGGGCTCAACAACACCGGCACGTGATAGTCCTGCGTCGCATCGCGCACCTCGAACTCGATGACGATGCGCTGATAGAATGCTTCGATCGCCGCGCTGGCGAAGTACGTCCCGACCTCGAAGGAGAGACGGTACGTCCCGGGCTGGATTGCCGGCGTCGGAGTGAAGGCGTTGACACGCCCGTCAGCGTCGGTGGTGGCGCGCGCGAGCAACGTGGATTGCGGCGTCCCCACTCGCTCGAGCGCGACGGGCACGCCTCGCGCGGGCCGGCCGCGACCGACGTCCAGTACGTGAGTCGTGATGGCGCTCATGTGCCGAGTAGCCGTCGCAGGCGAAGGTGAGTGATGCGCCGTTGCTCCTCAGCGGCAACGAGCAGCTCGCGCCGCGGATCGTTGTGCAGGCGCGCTCTGGCGTCGGCAAGGATGTCATCGGCACTCTTGCCGGTAGCGCAGATCAGAAATACGTGCCCGAAGCGGTCTTCGTATTCGGCGTTCGCGATCGCAAGCTCGGCGAGAACGGCGGGATCGCCTGCCTGCGCGCGCGACTGCTCCCGCTCCGACCAGCCGCGTACTCGCGCGGCGGCGGTCGCGGGTGCGCGCTCTCCGATACGCGGATGCGCGGCGAACGCCTCGCGCCATTCGTCAGGCGTCAAGCTCGACCACGCGCGATCGGACGCGCCGATCAAAGCCTCGAGATCGGTGTACGGCCGCCCCTCGGCGACGACACGCGCCCACGCTCGCGAGGCGCAGCACGCCAACAGCTCGCGTTCCGCCTCCGATGGCGGGAGGGCGTTGAATGCCGTCAGGGTGAGTGTCATGAAGCGTCCTGCGGACGGCCGAACACGCGGAGCCGCGCGACTCCACCGTCGGGGTAGATGTCGAGCCGCACGTGGGTGGCCGACTCGGCTGTCCGCAGCTCGTGCTCGAACCGATGCCGCGCATGCGGCTGGAGATCCGTGCGCGGGAGCAGCTCGTGCCAGATGACATTCGCGGACATCAGCGTGTCGGCGGTTCCATCCGGAACGTGACACCACGACATCGAGCACGCGCCGGGCGCGTTCCCCTTGAAGTGGTCGGTGTCGACCTCCACGCGTCGCACCGACCCGGGGCGGCCGAGCCTGACGATGGTCCAGTCGTTCCCCGGTCCGCGACGCCGTCGCGTTTCCCATCCGTCCCCCATGTGCGTCGATCGCCCTGGCAGAATGAGGTTTTGTCGGTGGCCGAAGAACATGTCGCTGCAGACGACGACCCACCCACCGTTTTCCATCGCGGCGAGATCGATCTCTCCCGAGCGCAGCAAGCGTCCCCAGTCGGGCACGACCTCGCCATGCACGCGCAGACGCGCGACGCCGCCGTCGGGGAAGATGCTGAGCCTTACGTGGGTGACGGTCTCGCCACGCTTGACACCGATGTCATTCCGCGTGTCGCCCTGGAGCGTCGTCTTCGGCATGATCTCGTGCCACGCACCGCTGGTCACCAACGTCTCGGCCGAGGGTGTTCCTTCGACGAAGCACCCGTCGAGGGAGCAGTGCTCCGGGTAATTCCCGCGAAAGTACGTCGTGTCCACCACCACGCCTCGAACGATTCCTGGCAGGCCGAGCCTGACGATGCACCAGTCGTGGCCCGGTGTGCGGCGACGCCGTGTCTCCCACCCGTCCATCCACTTCCCGCGCTCGGTAAACACCCCTTCGCGCCATTCAGGGGGAGTGGGGCGAAGGAGATTCTCCTTGGGGGCGAAGAACTCGTCGTTGGCGAGTAGCGCGGCCCCGCCTAACCGCTCGGCGGCGAGATCGAGAAGCTCCGTGAATGGCGTCGTCATGCGGGCCTCGGGCGCAGGAGCGAGCCTCGTGCCTCGTACGCAAACCGCCCGTGATCGAACACGCGCTCACCGCGGAGCCACGTCTCGCGCACGACGCCACGAAGGCGCATGCCCTCGTATGGCGTCACCTTGTGTCGATGGGCGAGCGCGCTCGCCGAGACGGTGAACTCCTCATCCGGATCCCACATCACGAAGTCGGCATCGCGTCCGAGCGCAATGGCGCCCTTGCGATCATCGAGCCCAACGAGGCGGGCCGGCGCCTCGCTCATCCAGCGGGCGACGTCGGTCACGGTTGCCCCATGCGCCGGCGCGCCCGACCACACTGCCGCGAGCGACAGCTGGAGCGACGCGATGCCGCCCCAGGCGCGCAGACAGTCTCCTTCGGCCGGGAGCTTGAGCGCAGGCGGGCAGGGCGAGTGATCCGAGACGATCATATCGAGATCACGTTCGCGCAGTGCCGCCCACAATGCCTCCCGGTCCTCGCGTTCCCGGATGGGGGGCGCACACTTGAAGCGGGTGGCTCCGTCGGGAATGGATTCCGCGTTGAACACGAGATAGTGTGGGCACGTCTCGGCGGAAATGGAAAGGCCTTCGGCGCGCGCGCGCCGGAGGAGTGGGATGGCGCCGGCCGCGGCGACGTGGACGATGTGGACACGGGCGCCCGTGTCGCGTGAGAGCGCGATCATCAACGTGACCGCCTGCTCTTCCGCTTCGGGAGGGCGCGCGCGCAGCCAGGTGAGATAGCGGCGGGGATCAGCGGACGGATCGAGCGCGAGCGCCGCGTGCGCAACGGGGCCGGGAAGCTCGGCGTGGGCCATCAGGACGCGGCCCGATGCAGCGAGGAGCGGCATCGCCGCGCGGAGGTCGGATTCCTCGACGTGAGGGAATTCCTTGACCCCCGAGTCGATGAGAAAGCACTTGAACGCGAGCACGCCTGCTTCCGCGAGAGGGACGAGATCGGCGGTGTTTCCGGGAACGAGCCCACCGATGAAGCCGACGTCGACATGACATCGCCCCTTGGCGCTCGCGCGCTTGTGGTCCAGCGCCTCGACCGTCGTCGTCGCGGGGATGCTGTTGAGCGGCATGTCGAGAATGGTCGTGACACCCCCGGCAACGGCCGCGCGCGTCGCCGTCTCGAACCCCTCCCACTCGGTGCGACCGGGCTCGTTTACGTGGACGTGGGTATCGACCAATCCCGCCATGACCACGGCATCGCCGGCATCGTGGACGTGAATTCCCGTTCCTGTCTCTTCAGGGCCCGCGATACCGACGACACGACCGTCACGCACATGGACGGCCGCGGGGCGAAGCGCGCCATCGATGAGCACTCGCTCGCCGCGCAGCACGAGCTCGTTCATCGTGCGACGTCGGCGCCGAAGCGCCTGAGGAGATTCCCGCAAACGCGCCGTCGATAGGCGCTGGTGGAGCGGATGTCGTCGATTGGCTGGATTTCCTCTTCGAGGATACGCGCCGCCTCCTCGAACGAAACGCCGTTCGCGAGCGCGGTCTCCGTTCTCGTGCAGCGCAAGACGGTTGGGCCGACACTTCCGACCGCCACCCGCGGACGCTCCCCGCCAACGACGGCCATCACCACCTTCGAGATCGCTTGTGCGGCGCGCGTGCCGACCTTCCGAAACCACTGGGTGGCATCGAGTGGCGGCAGCTCGAATCCGACGATCAACTCGTCGGCGGCGCGCACCGTCTTCCGGTATCCCGTGAAAAACTCGGTGAATGGGACGCGACGCTCACGTCGCGCGCTTCGAAGCACGATGACCGCCTCGGCGACCGCGAGCACGGGAAGCGTGTCACCGGCCGGCGATCCATTGGCGACGTTACCGCCGAGCGTTCCGCGATTCTGAATCTGGATGCCGCCGATCTCGCGACAGGCAGCGGCCAGCATCGGCACGCGATGCACGACCGCGGGTGATGCCTGAATCATCGAGTGCGTCGCGAGCGCGCCAATCGCGATCGCACCGTCCCGGATACCGATCTCCCGAAGCTCCTCGAGCGGCCAGAGGTCGAGGAAGCGGCTGGCGGGAAAGGTGCCGGCATTCAGCCCGACGAAGACGTCGGTGCAGCCGGCGATCGGCACGAGCGACGGCTCGTCAGCCAACCATCGCAGCGCCTCATCGACGGAGCGCGGTCGCACGAGCTCGAGCGAAGATGCCGCTGTCCTCATGCGCGCAGAATCGCGCGGTAGATGGCGTGATAGCCCGTGCACCGGCAGATGTTGCCAGCCAGCGCGAAGCGAACGTCGTCGAGCGTCGGCGATGGCGGAAGCGACAACGCCGTCATGATCATCCCCGGAGTACAGATGCCGCACTGTGCCGCGCCATGCGCCGCGAATGCCCGCTGAAGGGGATGGTCGCCGCCGAGTCCTTCGATCGTCGTCACATCGACCGCTTCGGCGTGCGCGAGAGGCACGAGGCAGGAGCACGCGGGCTCGCCATCGAGGAGGACCGTGCAGGCGCCGCACTCTCCCTCGCCGCATCCTTCCTTGGTCCCCGTCAATTCGCAGTGAAGGCGCAGCGCGTCGAGAAGACGCGTCATTGGAGGCGCGTCCACCTCGATGTCGCGACCGTTCACGCGGAGATGCACACCGCCTCCTGGATGCGCTCGGGCGTCGCCGGAATCTGCCTGATGTCGAGCCCGAGGTGGCGGATCGCGTTCACGATGGCGGGCGCCGGACCATCGATAGGCATCTCGCCTACACCCTTGGCTCCGAAGGGGCCGTGACGACTGGGCGTCTCGACGATGACGACGTCCATCGGCGGCGTGTCGAGCGTCGTTGGCACGATGTAGTTCGTCATTTGCGCATTCGCCATTGCGCCATCGCGCATGACGACTTCCTCCAGGAGTGCCCAGCCGATCCCTTGGGAGGTGCCGCCTTCGATCTGCCCGGCGACGAGCGTGGGGTTTATCGCCTTGCCGATGTCCTGCACGGCGGTGAAGTGGATGGGACGAATCTCGTAGGTGTCGGGATCCATCTCGACTTCAGCGACGTCGCAGGCCCAGGCATACGTCGCGTATGCCTCGCCGCGATATGCAGCGTCATCCCACGCGATGCCCTCGGGTGCCTCGTACTGCTTCGTCACCGTGGTCTCGCCGTGCAATCGATAATGCCTGGCTGGGTGCTGATCACCGATGCGCTCCCGCAGTTCGGCGGCGCAACGCTGGAGGATTCCGCCGACCACCATGCACGTGCGCGACGCGACCGTCGGTCCGCTGTCAGGAACCTGCGCCGTGTCCGGAAGCGCGGTCTCGACGTCGTCGTAAGCGATGCCCAACGCATCGGCGACAATCTGCGCGTGCATGGTGCGTGTGCCCTGACCGATCTCGGCGCTCCCAACGAGGATGCGAACGCCGCGCTCGGTCGTGGCCAGCGATGCGCGGGATGCCAGCTTGACCTCGCCGCTACCGGTGAATCCCGCGCCATGGAAAAAGAGCGACAGTCCGATCCCGCGATTCGTCCCAGCGTAACGCTGTCGCTTCGCGTGAAAGTCGGATCGACTCGCCGCCTCCTGGAGGACCTTGAGGGCGGTGCAGTCGGATTCCATCAGTTGCCCGGTGGCGGTCGTGTCGCCCGGCCGCAGCGCGTTCATCTCGCGCAGCCGAACCGGATCCATGGAGAGGGTCTCGGCGATCCGCTCCATGTGGACCTCGAGGGCGAACTGCGTCTGCGGCGCGCCGAAGCCACGAAAGGCGCCGTTAGGTGGCGTGTTGGTCGCCACCGCGCGCGCCTCGACGAGCACGTGGTCACATCGATACGGCCCGGCGGCGTGGATCGCACCGCGTGACAACACCACCGGGCTGAGCGTGACGTACGCGCCACCATCCATCAGGATATCGATCTGCATCGCGACGAGGCGCCCGTCGCGCCTCACGCCAGTCCGATGCCGGATAATCGACGGATGTCGCTTCGTGGTGGCGAGCATGTCCTCGAGGCGGTCGTACACGAGCTTGACCGGCCGCCGTGCCTTCAGCGCGAGGACAGCCGCGTGGGCGGCAATGACGGACGGATACTCCTCCTTTCCGCCGAAGCCGCCCCCCGTTTCCGCCTGAACCACGCGAATGCGATCAGCCGGAAGGCCGAGCACGACGCGCAGCGCCTTGTGAACGTAGAACGGGCATTGCAGCGAGCCATAGACGGCAATGCCGTCCTCCTCGGGAACGGCGATGACACCGTTCGGCTCGATGTAGAGCTGCTCCTGATGCCCGGTGCGATAATGTCCCTCGACGATCAGGTCGGCTTCCCGCATCGCGGCCTCGGCATCGCCTTTCACGATGCGGAGCGACTTGTGGACTTGCGTCGAGCGCAACGGGTCGAAGACCGGCTCGTCAGGCACGTAATCGATCTCGACCCTCGCCCGGCGCAGCACGTCGGGATCTTCGTGGGCGAGCAGCAGCACCGGCTCGGCGACATGCCTGACCTCGCGCTCGGCCAGGAGTGGCTGATCGTCCTCGACGACCGAAACGGCGTTGCGCCCGGGAATGTCGCGGAAGTCGGCGATGACGAAGCCATCGCGATCGAGCTCGTGGCGAATGTCGCGAATGCGTCCGCGAGCGATCGTCGAGCGAATCGTTCGCGCGTGCAGCATGCCGGGAAACGCGAGGTCATCGATATACCTCGCGGTTCCGCTCACCTTTTCGTGGGCGTCCTTGCGCGGGACGCTACTTCCAACGGAGGGCATGCGGGACGATGCAGGCTTCAACGCACCCGGGCAAGTGAGCCGAACGAGCTCGAATGAGGAACAATGACTGAGGAATTCGAATTCCTCAGTCCTTTGTCCTCGTTCCTCATTCGAATCCTGTCATCGTTGCCGTGCTCGTCTAGCTCGCCCTCCTCATGACAAGAGAGGCGTTGACACCTCCGAACCCAAACGAGTTCGTGAGCAAATGCTCCACCCTCGCCGCTCTCCCCTCTGTCGGGATGTAGTCGAGGTCGCACGCCTCGTCTGGCGTGGCGAGGTTCACCGTTGGCGGCAGCCAGTCGTTCGTGAGCGCCAGCGAGCAGATCGCCGCCTCGATGGCTCCGGAGGCGCCGAGGGCGTGGCCGTAGTAGCCCTTCGTTCCGCTCACCTGGAGGCGATACGCGTGATCGCCGAACACCTGCTTGATGGCGAGCGTCTCCGTGGAGTCGTTGAGCGGGGTCGAGCTACCGTGGGCGTTCACGTACTGCACGTCGCCGGCGTCGAGCCCCGCGTCTTCCAGCGCGCGCCGCATCGTGCGCGCGGCCTGCGAGCCGTCGGGGCGTGGCGCCGTCATGTGGTATGCGTCGTTCGCCAGCCCGTACCCGCAGATCTCGGCGTAGATGCGCGCGCCGCGCGCGACCGCGCGTTCCCACTCCTCGAGGACGAGGACCGCCGCGCCCTCACCCATGACGAACCCATCACGATCCTTGTCGAACGGCCGCGAGGCGCTCGATGGGTCGTCGTTGCGCGTGGACATTGCCCGAATGATCGCGAACGCTCCGTAGCAGAGCGGCCAGAGTGGCGCCTCCGAGCCGCCGCACAGCATTACGTCGGCGTAGCCATCGCGGATTTGCCGAAACCCCTCGCCGATCGCGATCGTTCCCGACGCGCAGCTCATCGCGTTCGTGTGGTTCGGCCCTTGCACGCCGAACTCGATGGCGATATTGCAGCTCGCCGCGCCACCGAACACGGTGAGCGCGAGCGAGGCGTCCACGTCCTTCAAGCCACGCGTCAAGTACACGCCAAGCTGCTCCTCGGCGTTGCCGACGCCACCGAGCGCGGTCCCCATCATCGCGCCGATGCGCTCGCGATCCTCCGATGCGAGATCGAGCGCGGCGTCCTCGATCGCCATCCGCGCGCTCGCGACGGAGAACTGACCGAATCGATCGAGTCGGCGGGCGCGTTTTCGCTCGATGAAGTTGGTGGCATCGAAGTCATCCACCTGCGCCGCGATGTGGCTTCGGAACGGAGACGGGTCGAACCTCGAGATGGTGCGAACCGCGGAACGCTGGCCGCGAAGACCCTGCCAGAACCCGTCGGTGCCGAGGCCGATCGGGGTGATGGCCCCGATCCCGGTAACCGCAACGCGTCGCCGCTGCATTACGACCACGTGCCTCCAGAAGAGCGAACCACCGGTGACTCGGGATTGGACTGCACGCGCCCGGCCACGCGCTCGGCGGCCGCCGCGAGCCCCGCCAGCGTGCGCGAGGCAATGCCGTGAACGAAGACAGGTCCGATCACGGCCGTGGCAGCGAACACGCCGACGAGCGGCCACCGCGGCCCATCCCACACGTGCAGGAGGCGCACCCGCGTCCCAATGCTGATTTCCTCGAACGACCACTCCACATCCATTCCCCTCGTCGTGCCACCGATGTGCCGAAAGCGAATCGCGGGGCGACTCTCGTCGACCGCCATCTCCGATAGCCACCACGTCGGCCATCGCACGACACCGAATGGTCGCCACGCCGCCATCTCGACGATGCCGCCGCCATCGGGTGCGCGATCGCGGAATCTCACCCAGCGGTAGTGCGCGAGATACGCCGGCCATCGCTCGACGTCGCGCGCAATGCCGAACATCGTGCGCACCGGGGCGCGCACGACACGCTCATCGAGCGTCTCCATCGGCCGGCCGCGGGGCATCGGCGGAAGCGACAGCGGTTGCATCAGGTTCCTCCTGGGCTGGGCCCGTCGCGCAACGAGCCTAACTGCATCAACCACAGAGAGCACAGAGAACACAGAGAACTGCAACGGCAACGGCTTTGCTGCACCCATTGCCGTTGCAGTTCTCTGTGTTCTCTGTGCTCTCTGTGGTTCATTGCCGTTCAGGCTCGTTGCGCCGCCCGACATCCAACATATACCGCATCCGGAAATCCGTTCCGTTCACCGGTGAAGCGGCTCCCACGAAGCCGTGACCCGGAACCCTCGCCGACGTCGCACGCGCGGGGTCACGCCCACCGCCGTATGCACGACGCCCATCAACTCGTCCACCGTGAATCCTCGCATCACGGAGACCACCCCGTCGTGCCGGCTCACTGGGTGAAATCGTAATGGCCACGAGGCAAGCCAAATGCCGGCGGCAGCGACCCAGCTGCGGCGGATGTCGCTGATGATGACGCGACGGCGTGCCACCCGATCGAGCTCTCGCACCAATCCGAGGCCCTCGTCACCAGGAAAATGGTGAAGCAGTTGCGAGCACAGCACCACATCGAAGGAGCGGTCCGCGACCGGCAAGTAACGGGCATCAGCTCGCACGACCGGAAGCGCTTTCCCGTTGGCCGCTACCGAGAGCGTCTCGCTCGCATCGAGCCCGACCGTGCAGACCTCGACCCCGCGCCGCTCACCCAGCGCGCGGATGCGAGCGGGGATGTCGCCAAGGCCGGTCCCCACGTCGAGCATCGTGAATCTAGCTGACGGACCGCGCAACAGGTCGTCGAGCTCGGCGAGCACGGCCTGTGCTCCTCCGAACATGGCGTTCGCGCGCGCCACGTCCGCCATCGAGCGCTCCGCGACGCGCGCGTTGATGACGGGGTCGTCGAGGTACTCGTGGCCGTGCCGTCGCCTCGGTGTCAGAAGTGGCACGTCACCGCGCCATGTGTGAGTAGCCACCGCGATAATACAGCAGCGGCTCGTCCATCGACGCACTCGCGGCCAGCACCTCGGCCACGAAGATCGTGTGATCTCCGCCAGCGTGACGATGCACGATCCGTCCTTCGATGTGCGCCAGGGCCCCGTCGATGAGGGGTGCGCCGGTGATCGCGCGCGTAAAGCCGACGCCGTCGAATCGGTCGTTGAGCTTCTCGGCGAACCGGCGGGCGAGGGCCTCCTGTGATGCCGTCAGGATGCTCACCGCGATCTCATCCTGCACCAGCAGCACGGGGTGCAACGTCGCATCCCGCGCGACGGAGACGAGCACCAGCGGCGGGTCGAGACTCACCGAGCAGAACGCGCTCGCCGTCATCCCGTGATCCACCCCCGCGGCATCGCGGGCGGTGACGATGGTAACGCCCGAGACGAAGCGGCCGAGTACGCTTCGGAACGTGGCGCTGTCGATCGGCATGCGGGTTAGCCTTCGTGCGCGGGAGATGGCGTTGTCGTTGCCGTGCCGGAGCCGGCCAGAGAAGGGAAAAGCAACGACAGGAGGTACGAGGGACGCAATACCTCCCGCGCGGGGACGAAGTCCCCGGTGACCCCGACGAACAGGTCGGCGAGGTCCTTTCGGCGCGAAAGCGACGTGACCGCGCGCTCGATCAGCGGGGGAAATGCGACGGCCGCGCCGACGAGCCGCTCGACCATCCACTTCCCACCGAATTCCCGGCGGCGCGCACGCTCGTACTCGCGCAGTGGGGCATCGCTCGATAGGTGCTCGAGCGCCGTCCTCACCGCGGCCGCCGCCAACTCGCCGCCGCGAAGCGCCGCGTAAATGCCCTCACCGGTGAACGGATCGAAGAAATCGGCGGCGTCGCCCACCAGCACGGCACCAGGAGCCCACGCGCGTTTCGCACGCACGTTGAAAGGTCCTGTGGCTACGACCGGCGAGACGCGCGTCGCGCGCCGGAAGCGGTCGGCGAGATGCGGGCGCCCGCCGAGCCACGACGCCACGTACTGGTCACGGTCGCTGCCGATGTCTGCTCGTGAGGCAGGCACGACGACCGCGACGTTCACCAGACCATTGTCGACGGGGGCGATGCCGACGTAGCCGTCACGCTCCACATGCATCTCGCCGCACTCGCCGACATCGGCGACATCACGCCAATGCGAGACGAACGCAATTCGTCGGGGGAAGCGGCCGGCGTGCACCAAACCCAGCCTCCGGCCGATCACAGTTCGAATCCCATCGGCGCCGACGACGAGCGGGGCGACGATCTCGCGAGCATGCGCATCGCTCGACGCCGAGACGCCGCGCACCCGGCCGGTCGTATCACGAAGCACATCGGTGACCCGAGTGTCTTCCACGATCCGGGCGCCCGCGCGACGCGCCGCATCGAGCACGATCGCATCGAGCACGACGCGGCGGATGGCGAGGCCGCGATCGCGAAACCCCCGATAGCCATGGCTCGCCGCGAAATCTCCGCGAAGGCGCTTCCCCGACGGAGCGCGGACCGTCATCCCCGCGAGCTGGGAGGGACGGCGGCGCTCGATCTCGTCGAGCACCCCCATGTCGTGCAGCACTCTCGACGCCTGCGGGCTCAGGTACTCCGCGCACGGTTTGGCGCGAGGGAACCGCGCGCGATCCAGCACCATCACGTCGACACCGGCGCGCGCGAGCGCGAAGGCGGTGGACGCCCCCGCCGGCCCGCCTCCGACGATGATGACGTCGGCGTCGCTCACGCGGGAACCGGCCGCGGTCGCGCGCGGCGTGTCGTCGCGCGAACGACGCGTTGAAACGTTCCCATGTATCGCCAGTGCGGACCGGGGAGGTGGAGGAACGAGGCGAGCCGCGTCAGGTACGGGAGCAGCGAGGAACGGGAATCCGCCGAGAACATGAAGCGCGGATGGCGACCGGCAACCACCCGGAGTCTCGCGAGCGCGACATCGCGGTCGAGCACCGGCGAAAAGTAGAACCGCGGCGTCAGCAGCGGATCGGTGGCCTCGACGACGCCTTCCTCGGCAGCGATGCGTTGCAGCGTCGTCCCCGGATAGATGCGGAGTCCCACCGTCACATACGCCGCATCTCCGCGCGAGAGCCGCCACTCGGCGAAACGGAGCGTCTCGTCGAGCGTTTGCGCCGTCTCACCCGGGCCGCCGACGAGGAAAATCCAGAGCACGCGCATTCCTGCGCGCTCGACGCGCTCCGCGACGTCACGCACGCGGTCCGCGTCGAACCCCTTCTCGAGTCGCGCGAGCACGGCATCGCTCGCGCTCTCGGCGGTGATGCCGAGCCAGCGGAAGCCGGCGGCGCGCATCGCCACGAGAAGCTCGGGCGTCGCGGACGCAGGGGTGAAGTTCGTGGTATCGAGATGCACGTGGAGCCCGCGTCGGACGATCGCCTCGCAAACCGCGATCGCGTGACGAGGTGGCGAGTTGAAGGTCGAATCGACGAACTCGAAGCGGCGCACGCCTGCCTCACGACGCAGCGACTCGATCTCGTCGGCGACCGACTCGGGATCGCGAAGGCGATATCCCCATCCCTCGACGTTGAGGTACGTACAGTACACGCATCGGAAGACGCAGCCGCGCTTCGTCTGAATGGGGACCGTCGCCCCATGCCGCTGATACGCGCCGAGGTCGAGCCAGTCGTGCATTCGCACGTGCGGCAGTGTGTCGAGGCTGGCATCTCCGCCCGGCGGGACGAGGCGGCTCGTCGAACCCTCGCGCCTGACCAGCCCCGGTATCTCCCCAGGCTCGCGATCGCCGGCGAGGGCATCGATCAACGCGACCGCGGCGCGCTCACCATCTCCGGCAACGGCCCAGTCGAGGCCGAGCGCATCGCTGAGCGCCGAGGGCGCGACGCCGAACGCCGCTCCGCCCCCGATGACCGTCGCCTGCGGCGCGGCCGCACGGAGGGCCGAGGTGACCGCGGCGGCCTCTGGTGTGTAATGGCGCAGGGCGATGAGGTCGCTGTTGTCGATGTTCCGCACCGATACGCCGACGACGTCGGGCTGGAACGACCGCGCCACATCGCTCGCGGCTCGCACGGCGTCACGCGCGAAGCAGAGGTCGAGGACGCGCACCTCGTGCCCCGCGTGCGCCAGCGAGGCGGCGACGCACGCGACGCCGTTAGGCACCACCGGCTGTGGCGCGTGCTCGCGGTTGGTGCTGACGAGAAGGACGCGTGGCTTCGTCGGCACCGTCACTCAGCCAATGCGCACGAAGTCGCGACCGTCGAGCGTGAGCACGTTCCCGAAGACGGTGAACGAGAAGCGGGAGGTCCCGCTGTCGGGAGGGCGGAACGTGATCACGACGGTGGAACCCTCGGTATGCCAGGTCGCGTTCGACGTCAGCACGTCGGTGATCCCCGCGCTCAGGTTGTGCGTGACGACGGTGCGCGTCGCGCTCCCATCTGACCGGAACTCCCACGTCGTTCGCGAGCTGTGCTCGTTGCCCTGATTGTCGGTGAGGACCACGACACGGGTCCAGAGGCCGACGAGCGCACTGTGCTGGGTGCTCGTGTTGGTGCCGCTGCCGATAGAGATGCCCGGCCCAAGCCGCGCCTGCACGTCATCGCACGCCAGGCCCGCCAGGGCGAGGGCCGCGATGGCAAGGTGGCGCGTTATGCGAACGCGCGCATCACGAGGACCGCCGCCGACGCGCCCGACGCCGCGCACAGGAGATTGACTGCGTCGTTGGTCAACCATGATGCACCTCCCGCGTGGATCGTGCGTGCTCCGCACGAATGAATCTCGCGCTCGGTAAACGCGTCGCACGAAGTACACCGCCGCCGCGCCTGAATGGTGGCGCCTGCCAGCGAGTCCACGAGCGCCCCCACAACGCCGCCGATGAAAGCGGCGAGCCACGCCCGTCGAGGCCAAGCGACGGCCATCATGCAAAGTGTCAGAAACGCACTCCCCAACAACATCCCGAGCGTGCCGAGCCCGGTCACGGCGCCGGAGGTTCCAGCGGGCGCCGACCGCCACGTCGTGAGCAAACGTGGGGTCGCCCGAGACAGCGTCCCGAGCTCCGTCGCCCACGTATCGGCGGTCACCGCCGCGATCGCGCCGCCTCCAACCGCCAGCCACGCCTCCCCTGGGGCCAAGAGGCTGCCAGCCGCGGCTGCCGCGAAGACGCCGCCGTTGGCGATGACTTGTACCGCATCTCGTCGAAGCCCCTTCTCGAGGATACTCGATGTGCGCCGCGTTTTGACGTCGGCGCCCACGTGGGAGAGCGCCGTGGACGAGAAAAAGAACGCGAGTAGCAGGGCGCCCCATGACCATCCGGCGGCGATGCTCACCGCGCCAACGACCATCGCCGCGAGCGCGCCTCCCGTCGTGAGGGCACGGGCCGCTCGAGCCGCGAAAGCGATCACCGCGGCGAGCGCGAGCCCCGCGGGGATGCGCTCGATCACGGCTCGTCGCGCGTCAGCTCGTCGTCGAGAAGTCCCTTGAAGATTCGCCTCCGCAGCGACGGTGGCGCTTTTTCCAGCTGCGCTCGTCGCTCGAGGAAGCGCAGAAACACCTCCTCGTGCCGGAAGTGCGGATAGCACTTGCGACAGCGGGCGAGGTGGTCGCGAATCAACGCATCCACCTCACTCGTCAGCTCGCCATCGAGGAACTCGTACATGCGCTCGATGACAGCGTCGCACGGCATGTCGTCGCCGTGATTCGGGCCACTCATGGCTCGGTCGGTACGCTCACCCTGATAGAAGATTCGAGCATTGGTCTGGGTTCCCGATGGTCCGCTTGAAGGTGTCATCCGCCGAGACTAGCTTCCCACACCCTTCCTTTCATCCCGCCGCACGTGCCTACGGTCGACCCGCTTCTGCCACTGAGTCTGCTGCACGCGGTCCGAAACGTCGATACCCCGGATGACCTCGAAGCCGAGCTGGTCCACGAGCTTCGCAACAAGCGACTGGGACTCAGCGAGACCGTTTACACCCAGATCAAGCGATATACCGACGCGGCGAAGCGCAACCATCGCCCCGATCAGGAAGAGGCGGTTGGCCTCGCGCGCCTGATCGGCCGCCGCACGGATGCCGAAGCGGTGTTCCAGGCGGCCGGCCAGTACCTCGCCCGCGAAGCGTACCTCACCATCCCCGGACTCACGCGCAAGCTCGCGCGCATCCTTCCATCGTTTCTCGCGCGCCCGATCGTGTTGCGTCGGGTCCGAAAGATCGCCGACCGCTACCTGAACGCCGACGTACGACGGGTTGGCGGATTCATTCGCATGGAGGTCGCCGACTCGGTGACTCTCAAGACCGCGCCGAACAGTGTCGGCTGCGCCTTCTACGAATCATCGCTTCGCGAGCTGCTTCGCCTGCTGGCCGGGAACGTCGGCGGCATCGAGCACGTGCAGTGCAAGGCGAGGGATGAGGTGACGTGCGAGTGGCGGGCTGAATGGCGGGGAAGATGATCGTTTCTTTGCCGTTAGCCCCATGCGCTCCATATCAATCGCAACCCCAGGAAGACCACGGCGAGGACCAAGAGCTTGATGATCCTCGCGCCTTTCATCCGGTGTGACACCCGCGCTCCCACCTGCGCTCCCACGATCACGCCGATGCCCACCGCCGCCGCTAGCGGCCACACTACATAGCCGCCGGACGCGTACTTCGCGACCCCGGCTGCCGCCGTGAAGGCGAGAACGAACTGCGACGTCGCGGTCGCGACGTGCACCGGGAATCCCATGAGGTGGATCAGCGCGGGAACGTGCACGATTCCACCGCCGATCCCCAGCATGCTCGACAGGACTCCTACCCCGAACGACAGGACGACCGCCAGCAGGATGTCGAACTCGTACTCGACCGGCGCCCCGGAGCTGTCCTTGAACGTTCGCCGCATCCGCCACGGACCGCCTCTTGTCGTTCCGGGCTTTTCCGGCGTTTGTCGCTCCGCTCGAAAGAAGAGCAGCGCCGCCATCGCCAGCAGGAACATGCCGAAGCCGATCTTGAAGGCGCGCTCCGGAATGCGCTCGGCGAGCACGGGACCGATGAAGTAAGCGCCCGGCACCGTCGCCGCCGCGAGGAGGAGCCCCGTGCGCACGTCGACTCGTCCTCGGCGCACGTAGGTGATCGATCCACTCGCGGCGTTGAGCAGCACCACCACCAGCGAGGTTGCGGCGGCCGCCGCGGGCGGCAACTTATACAGGATCAGCAGCAGCGGCACGACGAGAAAACCGCCGCCGACACCTACGAGCGTTCCGTAGGTCCCGACGACGACGCCGAGCAGCGCGAGAAGGACGATTTCGAGCGCGGAGATGGCGTCTCCGGGTTACTTTGGACGCGGCCGCGACAGCGCGACCGAAGCGAGCCGCCAAGGTATCACTTTCCGGAACCCGATGCTTAGTCCCGCTACGCTACCGACCGTACAACGCGCACTCGCCGATGCCGGGCTCGACGGATGGCTGCTCTTCGATTTTCGGGGAACGAATCCGATCGCGTCGACGATGCTCGGCCTCAAAGGCATGGTCTCGAGACGCGTGTTCGCCTGGATCCCCCGCGACGGAAAGCCCGTCGGCGTCACTCACGCGATCGAGCAGGGGCCGTGGCGTGATTGGCCCTCGGCGTGGGGGCGGGAAGTATATGCCTCATGGCGCACTCTGGAGGCGACCGTCGCGCGACTCGTCGGTGGCAAGCGGATCGCGATGGAGTATTCGCCGGGCGATGCGGTCCCGTATCTCGATCGCATCCCCGCTGGGGTCCTCGAGCTTGTCCGGGCCACCGGCGCTACGGTCGTTCCGTCGGGCGAGCTCGTCACCCGGTTCTACGCCGTCTGGACCGAGGCGCAGCTCGCATCGCATCTGCGTGCGGCCGAGATCGTGGCGCAGGTGGCGCGCGACGCGATGAACGAGATGAAGTCCGCGCGCGCACGCGGTGCGACCATGCACGAGCACGAGCTGCGGGACTGGATTGTCGATCGGTTCAGGCGCGCGGGTCTCGAGACGCACGACAAGCCCATCGTCGCCGCCGGTCCGAACGCCGCCAACCCGCATTACGAGCCCTCGCCCGATCGGCCCCGCGCCATTCGCGAGGGAGAGCTGCTGCTCATCGACCTCTGGGCCCGAGAGCCTGGCGGGGTGTGGGCCGACCAGACGTGGATGGGAAGCGTCGGCGCTCCGTCGGCGCGCGCGGTCGAAGTCTGGGAAGCGGTGCGCGATGCGCGAGACGCGGCGGTGGCAATGGTGCGCGAGCGGAGCACGAGCGGCAACCTGCGCGGTGGAGACGTGGACACCGCGGCGCGGCGCGTCATCGTCGACCGCGGACTCGGCGACTACTTCCTCCATCGCACGGGCCATTCGATCGACCCGCGTGATCTGCACGGCTCCGGTCCGCACATCGACGACTTCGAGACGCGCGAAGAGCGCCTCCTCCTTCCGGGCGTCGGATTCTCCATCGAGCCGGGCGTCTACCTGCCGAACGAGCTGGGCGTGCGGAGCGAGGTCAACGCGTTCGTCGGCGAGCGCAGCGCGACGATCACGCCGGCACAGTACCAGCGCGAGCTGCTCGTCCTGTGAGATCACGAATACTCGGCGTCACCCTCGGCCTCGGTCTTCTGGCGTGCGGGGGCGGCGACCGATCCGAGCGAACGCGTGCGCCGAGTGCGGACACGATCCCCGAGGCAGCGTATACGGTTGCGGCGGACATGTCGCCCTACCGGGAGATCCAGGTCACCGATATCGGCCGCCTCGAGGGCGAAGTGGATCTGGAGAGCTCGGCGCGCGACACGATCGTGGTCGTTACGCGCAACGCCGATCTCTGCGGCGATCGCGTGCCCGAGGGCGCGATCGTCTCGTCGCAGGGCGGTCTCATGAACGTCGTCGTGTGGCTGGCGGACGCACGGGAAGGGAAGCCCTTGCCCGACAGCCGCCGCTTCGAAGTCACGAACCTGCGCTGCCGGTTCGACCCGCGCGTGCAAGGCGTGATCGCCGGTGGAACGCTGAACGTGAAGAGCGCCGATCCGGTCGTGCACGAGACAGTAATCCGCGTCAGCGGCTCGACGTCGACGCTCGAGACCGTCTCACAAAACGGCGATGGACAGGTCGTTCCGCTCGAGAAAGTCCTCGCCGAGCCGGTGCGCCTCGAGCTCAGCTGCCGCACGCATCCCTGGACGAAGGGTGCGATCCACGTGTTCGACCACCCGTACTTCACCATCTCCGCGGCTAACGGGCGCTTCGCGATCGACTCCATACCGCCCGGCGAATACATCATGCGAACATGGCACGAGCGCCTCGGCGTGACGGCGCGGGAGATTCGCATTGAGAAAGGCGGGGTGACACGAGTCGAGGTGAAGTACTGAGAAAGCGGAATGCGGCATCCGGACCCGCATTCTTGTTCACACCATTTCGAAGTACTGCCCCTTGTAGAGCTTCGCGTACACGCCGCCGCCGGCGAGGAGCTCCGCGTGGCTTCCCTCCTCCACGACGTGACCGCGGTCGAGCACCACGACGCGGTCGGCGCGACGGACGGTGCTGAGGCGGTGGGCGATGATCAGCGTCGATCGTCCGCGCAGCAGCACCTCCATCGCTTCGCCAACGAGACGCTCGCTCTCGCTGTCGAGACTGGACGTCGCCTCGTCGAGAATCACGATCGCCGGGTCCTTGAGGAACACGCGCGCGATCGCCAGACGTTGGCGCTGCCCGCCGGAGAGCTTCACGCCGCGCTCGCCGACCCGCGTGTCGAATCCCTGTGGCAGACGGTCGATGAACTCCATCGCATGCGCCGCGCGAGCCGCCGCCACAATCTCATCCTCCGTTCCGTCGGGACGGCCGTAGGCGATGTTCTCGCGCACCGTACCGCTGAAGAGCGTGGGCTCCTGCGGCACTATACCGATCGCGCCGCGAAGCTCGGTGAGCGCGAGGTCGCGCACGTCGATCCCCTCGATCGTGATGCGCCCCGAGCCAACGTCCCAGAAGCGCGGGAGGAGGGCGGCGATTGTCGTCTTGCCGGCGCCGGAAGGGCCGACGAGCGCAACGGTCTCTCCCGGGGCGATGCGAAAGGAGACGTCATGCAGCGCCTCCGGGTGGTCGGGCGCATAACGAAAGCTGACATGCTCCACGCGAACATCGGCGCCAGTCGCGCGGCGGGCGTGCGCCCGCGGGAGCGGGCGAGGGACCGCCGGCTCCGCCACGCTCGGCCGTTCCTGCAACAGCTCGAAGACGCGTCGCGCCGCGCCGACGGCGTCCTGATAGCTGCCGAATAACGAGGCCAGCGCCCCGACGGCGGCGGCAACGGTGATCGCGTAGAGCAGAAAGGAGACGAGCGCGCCAGGTGTGAGAGCGCCCTCCAGCACCAGCCGCCCACCCTGCCAGAGTACCGCGACGATTCCGCCAAACGAAAAGAACGTGATGACGCCGAAGAACGCGCCGCGAATGCGCGCTCGACGCACGGCCGCCGTCACCACGTCCACCAGGTGCACCCGATAGCGATCGGTCTCGAGCGCCTCACGAGTGAAGCCCTGCACCGTCCGAATCTGCGAGAACGCTTCTTCGGCGCTCGCGGTCGCCTCGGCCACGCGATCCTGCACCCCGGTGCTCGCCCGCCGGAGCCGGCGGCCGAAGAACCAGGCCGCACCCACCACGATCGGGACCACCGCGAGCGTCGTCCCCGTGAGGCGCGGATGGGTGAGCAGCAGCATTGCGATTCCGCCGACGAGGAACAGCGACTGCCGCGCGAACTCGCTCACCTGGTGACTCATCACCGACTGGAGCATCGCGACATCGGCGCTCAACCGGCTGATGAGCTCACCGGTCCGTCGCTCGGTGAAGAATCCCGGAGAGAGACGGACGAGGTGCGCAAAGAGATCCTGGCGGAGGGTGGCGACGACGCGCTCTCCGGTCGCGCTCAGCAAATAGACCTGCGCGAAGTTCAGCAGCCCCTGCACCGCGAACAGCGCGAGCAGGCCGACCGCGATGCGGTCGAGGCCAGCCGCGTTTCCCGAGATGAACGCCGCGTCGAGCAGGTGCTGTACGATTCGCGGAAAGGCGAGCCCGACGGCCGCACTGAGCACCAGGCACACGGCCGCTATCGATAGCGCTCCTACGT
>DASTYE010000131.1:0-18723 GCA_035765135.1 Gemmatimonadaceae bacterium
AGCCGACGGCGCGGCGCGAGGCGTCGTCGCCGGTGGCGAGGTAGTGGAGCTCCTGCCCTTCGAGCTGGGACCAGTGGGCGGAGGGGTTGTAGTTGCTCGCCTCGAGGTAGTCGCGCCGGTAGCTCAGGGCGAGGGCGGTGGCGCGGCGCCAGTATTCGAGCTGGGCGGTGCGGAGCCACCAGGCGTAGTAGATCTGGGCGCGGTCGTAGTAGTTCTCGGTCCAGGTGGCGCCGTTCAAGTTCCAGTGGTAGTCGGCGAAGGTGCGGAAGTTCTGTTCGTAGGTCTGGTAGACGGCGGGCCAGCTCGTGGTGGTGCTCACCGGGACGGTGGGGCCGACGAGGCCGGTGCTGACGAGGTAGGCGGGGTCGCTCGGGAGAATGACCGCCGCCGGACTCCCCCGATCCGCCGTGGGCCTGGCGATGTCGGTCGTACCTCGTGGCTGCCCGATGATTACGTATCCATCGCGCGGCGCGCCGAACGCGAGTGTGTCGGTGAACTGAATGAGAATCGACCGCAGCGACCCATCCGCGTGCGCTCCGTGAAGTGCTTCGAGATACACCGCTCTCTCGACTCCGCCCACCACCACGCGAACGCGTGACAGGTTGCCTTTCGTCAGCATCCCGGGAGGCAGCGGCAGCCCACTCGAGACGAGCACGGCCCCGCATCCCCCGACGAGCCGCTCCACTCTGACGGACACGCCGCCACCCGGTGGGGGCGATTGGTCGGGCTTTCGTGCGGCGGTATCGCACGTGCCTCCCGACGCCTGTGAAGAGGGTCGGTTGTCGGCGTGCAGCCGGTCCTCGCGCGAACAGCCGCCGAGGAGAGGAAGGAGCGCCAGCATCCGCGCCCACGGAATTCGTCGGGCCGGCGCGCGACCGGTGGTGGTGCGCATCCGAGACATCCCGGGAGCCTAACGAGCTCCCGCGCTGCCCACCGGCACCAGCCGCACCCGGAGGAGCTTCCAGCAGTAGACCATCAGGAGGAGACCGCGTACGAACGTTGTCGTCATCGTCGCGACGGCGGTTCCGATCGCCCCGAAGGCACGGGTAAGCGCCAGGCTCAACGCGAGATTGAGCACCGCACAGCCGATGATCACGACCGCGGCCTGGCGTTCATGACCGGTGAGGGCGAGCAGAAACCCCGCGAGCAATCCCGTCGTTGCGCCGATGAACGCGCTCCCCGATAGCACCACGAGAACCGGGAAGCCGACCACGAACCCGGCGCCGAACCATCCGAGCAGCCTGTCTCCCTCGAAGACCATTACCGCGAGCGCCGGGAGGCAGACCGCGAGGGTGGCGAGCTGCAGGAGATTCACCAGATGCTGCAGGTCTTCGTGCCGCCCGCGGGCATGAAGATCCGAGAGCATCGGAAGGGCGATGAAGACGACCGCGCTCACGCCGAAGAAAATCAGTGCCGCGAGCTGGCTCGCCGCCCCATAGATGCCGGCGTCGGTGGTCGTCAGCAACGTGCCGACGACGAGGACGTCCACCTGCGTTCCGAGAACCGTTTGCGCACCGGCGATGGCGAGGAGGCCGAGAGCGGTCCTGAGCCAACGGCTCGTTTCGTAGCGTGGAGCGGCGAGGCGCGCCTCCGCCGGAGTGACGTCCCGCAGAAACTTCATCGTCAGGAGCAACACCGGAATCGAGGCGAGCAGGTTGAGGCCAATGGCCCGCGGTGCGTTCAGCGTGACACCGAATCCATAGGCGGCGATGACCACGCCGGCGCCGAACAGCACCGGCCGCATGACGGCGTTAGGCGCCTGCGATTGAGGGACTCGCTTGAAGCCCTGCAGACAGCTGGCGTTCACCAGCGTCAGCCCGGTGACGGGCAGGAGGACGCACGCCGCCCACAGGCTCGTCACCAGCTCGGGTGCGATGGCGCTCCGCGCGAACCAGACGACGAGCGCGCCGACGACGGCCACGGCGATGGATCCCACGAGCGCCACCTGCCGTGCCCGTCGCAGGAAACCCGACAGGAGCGGCCACTCTCGAGCTCCGTTATAGGTGCCAACGAATCGTAAGGCAGTCGTGTCCAGCTCGAGCTTTCCGAGCAGCAACGCGGTATTCATCCAGGCGAGCGCGTAGAGATAACGGCCGTACTCGACCTGTCCGAGCGATCGTGTGAGAAGCATCTGGACGCCGAGCGCGACCGCGGATCCGCCGCCGCTGATCGCCATGGACCAGATCGCCCCGCGAGCGATCGTCGGTCCCATGCCTTCGTGGGCGTAGCGCTCGCGCATCCTCGCGCTCCATCCGGCAAGGAAACCGACGCGGCGCTGACGCTCGCCAGTTGCAGTCATCGAAAGTGCTCTATGTCGTTGGCTCTGCCACGGGCACCCAGGTACCGCGGTGCAGAGCACAATCAGGGCCGACACGTTTTCGCGTGGCATGCTTCTGGATTCCCACCCGACTCGTGAGTGAAACCGCCATCCACGGAGCGGCCCTCGTTCCGCTCACCGATGCCCTGGCCCGCGGTCCGGAGCGTTGGGATCATCTCGTCGCATGCTCGCCCGCTGCCTCGCCATTCATGAGGTGGGCGTGGCACTCGGCGTGGGCACGCGCCGCACCGGCCGAAGATGTGGCGAGGAGCTTCGCCATCGTCGTCAACGGCGCGGCGAACGGGGAAGACGCCGTCATCCCGTTGTCTCTTCGGACTCTCGCGTTCCGCCGTGCTCCCGTCCGCGCGGTCACGTGGGCTACCGGCGGGGTCGGATATCCCGATCACCTCGATGTTCCCGCGGCATCCCAGGCGGACATGCGGGAAGCGGTCTCGATCCTCGAAGGCGTTCCGTGGGACGTGATGGTGCTGAGCGGTGTCGGCGAGGACTCGGCCAACGTCAGCCGTTTCATGGAGGCGTTTGCGGAGAGGGGCTACGGTGTGCGGCGGGTCGTGCTCGACTTCTGCCCATACATCGATCTGCCCCCCACGTGGGATGAGTATCTGGCGGGGCTGAGTCCGGAGCGGCGCCAGAACGTTCGGCGCAGAGAGCGCAAGCTGATGCGCGAGCACGCCGCGCACGTCACCGACTATGTCCCCGACCGACTCGATGAGGGGTGGGCATGCCTGCGCTCGCTGCACGAGCGGCGGTGGGGTGGTCCCGGAGCGTTCGGTACCCCGGTTCTCACGGGATTGCTTCGCGGTTACTTCGAGGACCTCGCCGCGCGGGGGGAGGTGTGGCTTACGAGTCTCGACCTGGTCGGGGAGCCGGCGGCGGCGTGGTGCGGTTTCGCGTGGCGCGATACGGTGTACTTCTATCAGACCGGACGCGACCCAAAATGGGAACGCCAGAGCGTGGGCCAGGTGTTGACGGCCGCGATGATCCGCCGGGCGATCGAGCACGGGTACAAACGATTCGATTTTCTTCGCGGTCGCGACTCCTACAAAATGCTGTGGACGTCGACGATGAGGCCGGTGTACGAAGTCGTCATCTTTCGTCCGGGCCGGCGCGGCTCGTGGCTTCGCGCGCTCGACGTCCTTGGCCGGGCCCGCGCCAGACTCAGATCACGACCCGAGTTCGCCGTCTGGGATGCCTGACGCATCGGTCCACACATCCCACCGTCGCCGGACCCCGTTTACCGTCGCCACCACGACGGCAGCCTGCATCATGAAGACGCTGAATGCCACCCCGCCAACCCGTCCGAGAGCGCGTCGTCCACCCGAGTAGCAGCACGCGACCATTGCCGGGATCACGCCCGCGGCCACGACCTCCGGATGGGAGGCAAGCCAGGGCCCGATGAGGACCGCCCCCCAAATAGCCACCGCCAGCACCCAGTATGGGGTCAGGAGCCGCAGGACCTTGTGGAAGATGAACTGCGCCCAGATCGGATTGCGTTTCGGCACGAGGAGCGCAGGGAGCATAACGAGCAGCTGGGAAATGCCGGTGAGCGTTCGCACCTTGCGTCGGTACTCATGTCGTACCCCTACGCTCCGGGTCTCCATTGCGACGGCCGATTCCACGAAGGCGATGCGATAGCCGCTCAGGACGAGACGCATGGGTGTGTACACGTCGTCGAGGATGACGTCGGCCGGAAGGGGGCTCCAGAGGCTGCGCCGCATCGCCCAGATCGCGCCGGTCACACCGACGCACGAGTGGACCCGGGCCTCACAGCGTCGCAGCCAGCGCTCCATGCGCCAGTAACGGTCGATCACGCTTCGCCCACCACTCACGCGCGGAAGCTCGAGCGACCCCGAGCTCGCCCCGACCCGCGGATCCTGGAGCGACCGGACGAGCTGGCGAATCGCATCGCGATCGAACCGTTGATGGGTGTCGGTGAAGACGAGGATCTCGCCATGGCTCGCGCGCACGGCTGCGTTCAACGTGGCGGCCTTGCCGCCGGGGTCATCGCCGCCGACGACGATGCACCGACCGAGGAACGCGTCTGAGCAACACCGGCTCGTCATGTCGACCGCAGCCCTGGGGCCACGGCGCGCGTCTACCCCAATGACTATCTCCAGCCGGGCGAGGTCGTAGGTCGATTCGAGGCAGTTGGCGACCCGATCGCGAACGGCCTCTTCGTCATCGCGGGTGGCGATGATGACGGAAACGGCCGGCTCGGTGGCGCGCGAGCGAAAAAGTGCGCTCGGCGGCCGCTTCGAAAAGGCCGCGATCAGAAGCGGGTATGCCAGCCAAACGAGAACGAGAAACCCGACCGACGCAAACGCGATGAGCTCGAGCACCGTCGCCTTCCGGGCCGTCGAGAAGCCACTGTGACCGGAAGGGACGTTTGCAGGTTGGGTGCCCGTTGTCGTGAGGTACGGCGAATGGTTCGGGCTGGCGCACACGATCCCGGGAGCGCGCCAAAAGGTCGCACCGCGTCGGCCGCTTCCTTGCATGAAGGTCAGGTCTCGGACCTCACGCCCTGGCAAATGCCTGCTCTATCCGCCGAAGAAACCTCCGCGAGCTATCTGGCTTCCGCGAGGCGTAGCACGGGCCGCGACCTAACGGCGACTCGCCGGATCAAGTCGGTGCTCGGTCACGTCGTCTACCGGACTGGGGCGCATCGTACGGCGTGGAGGGATCGGGCTGTCATCGCGCTCTTTCATCGGGTCGACGACCGCTACCCGGACGACCCGGTGACGTGCTCGCGGGCGCGATTCACGCAATTCTGCGACTTCTTCGCGCGGCACTTCATCGTCGTGAGCCTCAGCGAGCTCCTCGACCGCCTGCGCTCCGGGGGTGACATCAGCCGTCACCTCGCGATCACGTTCGATGACGGGTACCGCGACAACTTTCACTTCGCCGCACCGGAGCTGCGCAAGCGCGGGCTCCCTGCCTCCTTTTTTGTCGCCACCGACTTCATCGGCACGACCGAGACGACCTGGTGGGATGCGCGTCAGGGGATCCGGTCGGAGTGGATGACGTGGGACGAGGTTCGCGCCCTGCACGCGCAAGGGTTCGAGATCGGATCTCACACGAGCACCCATGCCGACTGCGGTCGGATCACGGGCGCCGAGGCGGTGCGAGAGATCGCGGGCTCGAAGGCCACGCTCGAGGCCGAGCTGGGAACGCGCATCCGCCTCTTCGCGTATCCCTTCGGCGATCCCGACCATATGTCCGAGGAGAACATCACGATCGTGCGGGAGGCAGGCTTCGACTGCTGCCTCGCCGCGCACGGCGGCATCGTGACTGCGTCGGACGGCCTTTTTCGCCTGCGGCGTGTCCCGATCAACGGGTGGTATCGTTCGCCTTACCAGTTCGGATTCGAGGCACTCCGCATGTCAGGCACGTCCGCGACCGCTTCGACTCGCGCGCACCCCGCGGCTTCGACATAAGCCTGCTCGAGAGGCTCGGCCACGCGATCCCAGGCGTATCGGTCGACCACGAACGCGCGCCCCGCCGCCCCGAGCCGCTGTCGAAGGCCGGCGTCGTTCTCCAGTCGTCGCACCTGATGCACGAACTCGGCGGGCGTATTCGCGCCGAGATAGTGCGTTCCTTCGACGAGGCCGAGGCCTTCGACGCCGAGATCGGTCGAGATGAGCGGTCGCGACATGGCGAGCGCGTCGAGGATCTTCAGCCGCGTGCCCCCGCCGACGCGTATCGGGCACAGGTAGCTCGACGCGTCCTCCATGTGCGGACGCACATCATCGACGAAGCCCAGCACGCGGAGTCGTCGGTCCCGCGCCGCCTCTCGCAAGGCGGGCGGAGGATCGCGTCCAATCACGGTCATTGTGCGCGTCGGATCATCCTGTAGAAGCGCCGGCCAGATTTCCCGCGCCAAGTACACCATCGCGTCGTGGTTGGGAAACCAGTTCATTCCTCCGGCGAAGACCATCGTCTTCGTGCCGGGAATGGTCGGGCATGTCGGCCGAAAGAACTCGACATCCACGCCGTTCGTGACAGTGGTGATTCTCGCGTCGCCTGCCACGTCGCGAAGGCGATCACCGTCGAGCGCCGAGACGACGATGTTCTGCGCGACCCTGGGAACGAGTGACCGCTCGAGGGCGGCGACCTTCACCGCCTCACGCCGAAAGAACGCACGACGCCACCGTACCGGCCCGGAGTCGGCCCGCGCGAACAACAGTTGTGATTCAATGTTGTGGTGGTTCAGCACGACGGAGGCGCTCGGCGCCACATCGAGATAGCCCGCGAGGAGAATCGTGTCGAAGTGAACGACGTCGAAGCGCATGACGTTCGCGAGATGCCGAAGATGCCGACGCGCGGGCTCGCACCGGAACGCGTGCTCCCAGAAGGAGCTTGGGCCAACCCACGCCGTCGCCGCTGTGGAGACGCGCCGGATGCGATGCCCGAGGCGCGGAAGCCGAAACGCGGCGACCGAGGCGGTGAAGGTCGACAGCTCGGTGACGGCGTGCTCCAGCTCGGCGGATGACATCTCAACCCACGGGGGAGACAGAGCGACGAGATGAACCTCGTGCCGTCGCGACGCCTGCCGGAGCAGGTGGTGCGTTCGCTGCAGCGCACCGTGACCCGTCGCCGGATACGGCAGGAAATGCGTTACCCAAAGGATTCTCATCGAGGCGCGCGCCTCACGATTGCGCGAGCCATTCATCGAGCACCAGCAGATTGAAAAGCCGCTGGCTGTGGTCACGAAGGCCGCCGAGCTGCTGGGTGACGAGCGCCTCGAGACCGGCGGGCTGAAACCAGCCGGCGGAGCGCAGGCGCTCGCTCCTGGGAAGCGCGGCCACGGCATCCCTCATCGACCCCGTGAACCATTTGGCGAGCGGAACGGAGAACCCCTGCTTGGGCCGCTCGAACCACGCCGATGGGAGGTAACGCGCCACGAGGGCGCGGAGGATCTTCTTGCCGCTCGCGCGGTCGGCGATCCACTCGTCAGGCAGTGACATCGCGAAGCGAACGAGCTCCTGATCGAGCAGGGGCGCCCGCGCCTCGAGCCCGTGCGCCATCGTCGCCACGTCGACCTTCGGCATGAGGCAATCCGCGAGATAGGCAACGATGTCCACGTAGCGCATCCGTCGCAGGTCGCTGCCATCGCAGACTCGGTAGAGGCCGGCGAGGAGCGGACCGGCTTCGCTATGCCCTTCCCGCCGGATGTCGCGCAGGGAGCCCGCGTACAGGATATCCGCATCAGCGGGGGCGATGAACGATCTCAGCATCGCGTAGCGCTCCGCCGCACCCTCGGTCGACAGCATCGCGAGACCGCGTCGTACCTGGCCTGCTCCCCTCGAGCGTCGGGCGGCGCGTCGGAGCATGCCGTCGCACGCCGCGCTCGCGAAGGCGACGACAGGCTGCGGAACCGCGCGGCTGAGCCGCCGCAAGCGCGCGGCGTTGCGATACCAGTCGTATCCGCCGAAGGCTTCATCCCCGCCGTCCCCGCCGAGCGCGACCGTGACGTGCTTGCGCGTCTCCTCGGCGAGCATCCAGGTCGGAAGCGCGGACGAGTCGGCGAAGGGCTCGCCGAAGTGATGCACCAGCCGCGGAAGCGTGCCGAGCAGATCGGGATGCGCGCGAAAGACATGGTGGTCGGTGCCGAGGTGACTCGCCACCCGGGCCGCGTACGCGCTTTCATCGTACGTGGAGACGTCGAAGCCAATCGAGAATGTCGTCACCGGTGTGGTGGAGCGACGAGCCGCCACCGCGGCGATGAGGCTGGAGTCCATCCCGCCGCTCAGAAAGACGCCTAACGGCACGTCGCTGCGCAGGCGAAGCGTCACCGCCGTTGTGAGAAGTTCATCGAGGCGATCCAGCGCATCGGAAAAGCGCTCGGGAACGACGTCCGTGTCCTTTGCCAGATCCCAGTACCGCTCCACCGAGACGCCCGATGCTCCAGCGGTGACCACCGTCGCCGCCGCCAGCTTCGCCACTCCGCGATAGATCGTGCGCGGTGCCGGGATGTAGCTCAACGTCATGAAGGCATCGAGAGCGGCCGCGTCGACCTCCCACCTGGCCGGACTCGTATCGCGAAGAGCGCGCAAGGAGGATGCGAAGTACAGGCAATCGTCCTCGACCACATGGTAGAGGGGCTTCTTGCCGATCCGATCCCGGGCGAGGAGCAGCTGGCCCGCGCGCTCATCCCAGATGGCGAAGGCGAACATCCCGCGCAGCTGGTTCACGCACGCCGGACCCGATCGCTCGTAGAGCCGAAGCAGCACCTCCGTGTCGGACTGCGTGGTGAAGACGGCGCCCTCACGTTCGAGTGCTCGACGGAGATCCAGGTAGTTGTAGATCTCGCCGTTGTAGGTGAGGCCGATGTGCTTCTCGCGGTCGAGCATCGGCTGCTGTCCCGTCGCGAGATCGATAACCGACAGTCGGCGGTGGGCGAGAATCGCGCGGCCGGAGGGCGATTCCCAGAGACCATGGGCATCGGGACCACGGTGCGCGACGAGGGACGACATCCTTCGCACCCTCCCCACATCAGGGCGCGATTCCGGATGCAGGCCAACCCCGCCGGCTATGCCACACATTGGCCGGTGGGCGTAAGAACCTCGCGGGGAAACTCGGAGGTGACGCGGCCTCCTCGGTAGAGCGCCTCGTACGCGGCCAGCATCGCTTGCTCGCCGTACAGCGCCACCACACGCGCCCTCGCGGCCGCAGCGAGCGCTCGCAGCTGCCTAACATCTCGAAGTGAAGCGACGAGCGCGTTGGCGAGCGCCCGAACGTCGTCCGGGGGAACGAGGATGCCGCATCCCCCGTGATCGAGCAGCTGCGGAGTACCCCCAACCGCGGATGCCACGACCGGAACGCCGCTGGCCATCGCCTCGAGAACGCTCATCGAGGTGCCTTCAGCCTTCGACGGAAGCACGACGAGGTCGAGATCGGGATGGACCTCGGCCACGTCGGCGGCCTCGCCGATGAACAGCGCGGTAGACTCGAGCTTCAGCTCGCGAACACGGGCTTCCAGCGCAGGGCGTAGCGGGCCATCGCCGACCATAACGAGGCGCGCCTCTGGAACCTCCTCGTGTACCCGAGCGAACGCATCGAGCAGGAGCCGATGATTCTTGACCGGGGCGAGCCGCGCGATGATTCCGACGACGAGCTCATCATCGCCGATGCCAAGGCGGCCGCGCAGGGCACCGGTGCGTGACCGGGGACGATAGTGCTCGGTGTCGACGCCGTTCAGGATGACATCCACCTTGTGCGGATGAATTCTGCACTCCTGCACGAGGTAGTCGCGGAGTGGCTCCGAGACCGCCGCGATGCGATCGGTGTATCGCGCCGCCCATCGCTTGAGCTCCGGTCCATACCACGGCTCGTAATCGAGCAGGCCGTGCAGCGTGTGCACCACGCGAGGCACGTTGGCGCGCCGTGCCGCTCTCACCGTCTTGAGCCAGACTCCGCTGTGTGCGTGCACGACGTCGGGCCGGCGGCGACGGAACCACGTCTCCAGCCGCGGAGCGTGGAAGTTCGAACGGAACCCGGGGGCCGCTACGACTGCGACGGAACAGCCGTTCGCGACGAGGTCGTCGGCCAGCGCCCCTCCCCGTTCGAGACAGGTAATTCCCACCTCATGCCCGCGCGCCGCGAACGCTCGCGCCATTCGCGCCGCCATGACCTCCATGCCGGCCGCCTCGAGTGTCGGCAGCACCATCTCGATTCTGAGCGGCGAGGTGATCATGACAGAACGGTCTCCACGCTCGGGCTCGCGATCTCCACTCGCCGTGGACAGAGCGCGCTGTACAGCTCGAGATGATGCGCCGCGCGGCGTTCCACCGAGAACCGCTCGACGATGGCGCGGCGCGCTTCGCGCGCTACGGGATCGTCCTTCAACGGGAGCGCGGCAACGACGCCCTCGGCGAGCGCCGATGAAGACCCCGGAGGGACGACCACGCCCACCTCTCGCGAGGTGACAACCTCCGGAACCGCGCCCACTCGCGTGGCGACGACGGGCACATCGGCCCGAAGCGCCTCGAGCAGCACGTTCGGGAGCCCCTCGCTGAGCGACGGGATCACCAGCAGATCGAGCGATGCATAGAGGGCGTGCACCGCATCGACGGCGCCCAGAAACGCCACACGCGATGTGAGCCCCAGGGAGTCCCGCAGCTGCTCGAGTTGGGCCCGGTCAGGTCCGTCCCCAGCCACGACGGCCGTGAACGGGACGTCGCGAGAGACGAGCTCACGACACGCCCGGAGAAAGACATCGACACCCTTCTCAGGGCTCAGCCGACCGACGACGCCAATGCGCGGGCCTCCATCGGCATGCTCGTTATGCGCACCGCCAGCCGCCGCATCCGCCGGAAGGGGGATGCACGCGTTATGCACCACGCGCACCCTGTCGCCCAGCTTCGACATGCGCTCGCGGTGAAGCTGGGACATCACGATGACCCGATCGGCCGCGCCGAGGAGGCGGGCGTCGAGCCAGTGGTAGAGCCGAACCTTGAGATTCTCCCGCGTATCGCCGTGGAAGAACGCGATCCAGGGCCAGCGCGCGCCGCCGCGCCGCAGGAGATACGCGAGCGCCGTAGGTTTGTACCCGTGGGTCTGCACCACGTCGGGCGCCCACTCCCGGAAGAGGCGTCGAACCTTGCTCACGAGTCGAATATCGAACGGACCCCGTTCCTCGAGGACCCAGTAGCCGACTCCCGCGCGATCGAGATACTCGAGAAATGGCGAGGGCGCCCGCCCCGCGCGATGAAACATTACGACGCGTAACTCGACGCCCCGCGCCTCGAGGGACGCCGCAAGCGCGGCGAGCTGGCGTCCCGGCCCCGACACCTGAACGGTGTCGATGAGAGCAGCGACGCGCAGCGGGGCACCGCGAATCCCGCCTGGTTCGATGAGGCGCGATTCCGCGCTCAGCGAGACGCTCATGATTCCGCCTCGCATCCGCTTCGCGCCGCAGTCGCCCCGTACAGCGCCGGCGCGAGGACACTCGCGACCCGCGCCGCCCCGAGGTCGGTAAAGTGCGAGAAGTCGCTGAAGATGCCATCCGACTGCGGCACGAGATGCGCGGCGGCGTCGACGGCGATCACGTTTGCTTCTCGGGCCACCTCGAGAGTGACGTGCCTGGCCGCTGAGTCGAAGGCCACGATGACCGGTCCAGTCGCGCGAGGGTGAAAGCGCTCCCAGGCATACAGCAGATGTCGGTCCTCGAAACCGGGCTGCATGAACGCGTTTACATGCGTCATGAACACGGGGGTCGCGCCGGTCGCCCGCACCGTCTCGGCAAGCACGCCGAGGTCGCGCCGGTACTGCTCGAGGCGATCCGGAGGCAGCGTCTCGAATCGCCAGCCCGGTGGCCGGTTACGCATGGCCGTTTGCGTGTCCCGACGTCTCAGCCAGGTCGCCACGAAGCTCGGGAGCATCGTCTTCGCCTGGTTCCGAAGCCGGTTCAGCATCCGAGGGCGGAACGCTCCCGTCGGAGAAAGCTCGCCGGCGCGCGCCGAGCTATCGGGTCTCGCGGGCCTCGGCGGCTCCTCGAACAGGTACTGCGCGGGCGTCGGGTACAGCACGATGAAGTCGGCGCCAAAGCGCCCGACGCGGTTGCGGACATCCTGCGCGATGGTCGGCAGCGACATTCCGGGCAACGCGGCGTTCAGCACTTCGAAGCGCGTCGTCGTCGCGCGCAGGCACTCGCTCGCGGAGAGCCGCGCGTTGAGCGAGTCCTCGAGCTGGCGTGGGAATTCGCGGCCGGGAGACTCCGACAATCCGAAGGTCTCGGAGGCTCCAACAGTGACGATTCGCACCGTGCCGGCTGGCTTCGCGAACGACGCTTCGGGCCCACGAGTGCCGAGGGCGTTCATTACCCATTTCTGAAAGCGCGCGCCCGGTCGGCCGTGGATGCCGTGCTCGTCGTGCTGCATCAAGTCCGACTGCGACGTGACCGGGGTAAAGAAGGGTGTGCGGAAGCGAACCCAGTCTTCCACGCGGCACGTCAGCTCGAAGACGACCACGAAGACGAGCAGCAGGATGACGCCATGCGCCACCTTCGCGCCGAGGGTACCCGCCTGCGGCCTGGCGGCGACCTGTGTCGCGTTCGCCGGGGCGATGACGCGGTGCGGAGCGACGCGGGTGGTCATCGGCCGGTTCCCATCAGAACTGGAAGTACAGGAACGGCGATGGGCGAGATCCGGCGATCAGCGCCAGCGAAGCGGCAAACTGCGCCACGAGCGCCGTTCGACTACGCAAGCCGGTGCCAAATCGGATCTCGTAGACGTTAGGCCCGATCATCGCCCACCATCCGGCGATGAGAAGTGCGGGCAGCACGAACCGCGGGTCGGCGGCGAGCACTCCGGACACCGGGGAGAACATCGCGGTGAGCAGCTGCGCCGCCATGGTGAAATCGGTCGCGCGGAAGAACACCCATCCCACCACCACCAGCAGGAACATGCCGATCTGACGCACCGCTTTCGGAAGCTGATCCCATGCGCCGCCGAAGCGTCGATACAACGACAGCAGCAATCCGTGATACGCTCCCCAGACGACGAACGTCCATCCGGCCCCGTGCCAGAGTCCGCCAAGGAGCATGGTGACCATCAGGTTGGTATACGTCCGCCACTCCCCTCGTCGATTGCCTCCCAACGGGATGTAGAGGTAGTCGCGCAGCACGGTGGAGAGCGAGATGTGCCACCGGCGCCAGAAATCGGAGGGGTCGAGGGCCTTGTACGGCGAGTTGAAGTTCTGGGGCAGTCGGAGACCGAACAGGTATCCGAGACCGACGGCCATGGTGCTGTATCCCGAGAAGTCGAAATACAGCTGGAACGTGTAGCCGAGCATGGCGAGCCATGCGCCTAACGTCGACAGCGACTGGTACTGGGCGAGCGCGGGATCGACGAATGCCGCGATCGTGTCGGCGATGAGCACCTTCTCGACGAGCCCGACCACGAAAAAGGAGACGCCCTGATGAATCCAGCGCCGACGGTCCTGACGCCCGAGGGATTCGAGGTCCGCCTCGATTTGCCTGAAGCGGACGATCGGGCCGGCGACGAGCTGTGAGAACAGCGAGACGTAGGCGGAGAACTCGAACAGGTTGCGCGTGGGGCGGATCACGCCGCGATAGCTGTCGACGATGTAGGTGATCGTGTGGAACGTGTAGAACGAGATTCCGACCGGGAGGATGATGTCGAGGTGTGGGAGCGTGACTTCCGTGCCGAGGAAGTGGAACACTTCGCGGGCCGCCGACATCCCGAAGTTGGCATACTTGAAGAAGCCGAGCAGCGCGAGATCGATAGTGATCGGGACGACCAGGCAGAGTCGGCGTGTTCGTGGGTCGGTCCAGCGCAGGAACCCGAGGCCGGCGAGGTAGCTCACCAGCGTCGAGAACGCCATCAGGAGGCAGAAGCGCGGGTCCCAGTAACCGTAGAAGACGTAGCCGCTGATGGTGAGCCAGACATACCGGCTCGACGCCGTCCGCAGTGACCAGAAGACCACGTAGCAGACGGGGAGAAACAGGAACAGAAAGACGAAGCTGTTGAACAGCATGGCCGCCGATTCTCCCTAACGAGGATGGGCCATGCGACCGGACGGAGCCATCTCGTAGGGAGAACCGACGCGAACCCCCACGCAGACGGCGAGCGCGAAGAGCGTAATCGGGTGATAGGCCAGCGACAGAAAGAACGCGGCCGTCGCGAGTCCGAGCAGCGCGCAATGCGCCGATGCGGCGAGCCGCGCCTCCTGGTCGGAAATTCGCGGGTTCGCCGCGTGGTCGCGGATCGCGCGGCGTTCGATCCGGCGGCAGCCGCGCGCCGCCGCCCACCACGCCACGATGAACGCCGCAAGCCCGAACACGCCCAGCTCGGCGCCGACCTGCACGAAGGAGTTGTGGGCGTTCGTGTAACGGATCCCGTAGCCGACGTTGCGCTTCCCGCTGAGCACGCCTTCCGCCGTCTCGAACCCGCCGATGCCGACACCAAGCAGCGGATGCGCAAGCATGTATCGGACGCCCCGGGTCCAGACCTGAATTCGTCCTTCGCGATCGGTGACGTTGTAGTCGGCTTCCGGAGCGAAGATCGTCTTGAAATGCGCGAGCTGATCGTCGTCGGCCGTCAGCACGAAGATGCTCGCGCAGACCGCGACGGCGAGCAGGTACTTCCGGCGCCACCGTCGGCCAGCACGGAGGATCAGAATCAGCCCGACCACCATCAGAGCGAGCACGCCACCGCGCGATCCAGTCGCGACCACGCCGGCGACGAGGGTGAGCGCGACGGCCAGGCCGAGCCATCGCCGTCTCTCCCGTCCAACGCCTAGCGCAATGGCGAAGGGGAGCGTGAACACGAACAGCGCCGCCGATTCGTTCGGGTCGAGACCGACGCCAATGTGCGGGCGCCCAGCCATCTCGGGCGCGGCACCGGTGATCACGTAGAGCGCGCCCACGCCGACGCTCAGCACGAGAACGAGAATACCGAGGCGCGCGGTCTCGCGATCGGCAAACCCGGCGCTGGCGACCACGAAGAGGATGAGCGACGAGAGCAACGTCGTCAGAAAGACATCGAGGCTGTTGGACGGCCACACGGAGAGTGGGATCGACAACAGCGCGAGCAGCGCAACCACGCCGATACTCTTCGCGACCGTCGTGCGCATGGCGAGGACCGGTTGCCAGCGCGGCAGCGCGAGCATGGCGGTCACCAACAACGGCACCATCAGCAGCTTGCCGGGGCGGAGCACCTCCAGCCCGGGGATGAGGCCGTGCACGCGCGCGACCGCGACGGCGACGAACAGCGCGAGCGAAACGCGGAAGACGGTGATTCCGACGGAACGCCCGCCGTACGAGTCCGTGACGGCGACGGCGGACGGCATTCGGGCGACGTCGGTCATGCGCCTACCGGTTACTGACGCTTATCGCCAGCGCCACGGCGCCGGTGAGAAGTGACGCGATCGTCTGCCACCCCCACTCCCGTCTCGAGCCGACGACGATCTCATCGCCGGGAGCAAGCCCGACTGCCTCCAGCGTTCGTCGCGCCACGATGGCGCCGCGCACGTCCTCCCTGGAGAGGACCTCCCCAGTTCCACGACGCACGTACGTCTTGAGTACGTCGGCGCGCGTCGTAAGGCCTCCGGCCGCCATGATCGCGTCGCTGATCGGGACGTCCATGGCCAGCAGGTAGTATCCTGGACGCGTTACCTCACCGACGACGCCAACCTGCACCAGCGCCTCTGCCCGGATCACCGTGTCCTTCACGAAATCGGCGAGCGCTTTCGCCAGGTGCGGCTGCAGCTCCGATCGCAGCACGCCGACCAGAGAAATCGTGGGGATGTTCGGCAACGCGAGCGTTCGGCCGGGCTCGACGGTGAACGTATCGGTGAGCGCCGTGTCACCGCGAACGAGCACGGCGACATGATCTCCGACCTCGAAGTCCCCATCGCGGAGACGCGCCCGGAGCGCGGCGGCCTCTCGCAATCGGTCGGTGCGCGCGTCGCCGTTCCCCGGGGTCGCCGCCTCCGCCCTCGCGGCGAGTGTGTCGAGCTCGGCACGCGTCGCGCTGAAGCGACCCGCCGTTTGCGCGCTCGCGCTTCTGTCCAAAAGGAGAAACCCGCCGACGATCACGGCAGCGAGCGAGACGAAGCGTTTCATGACATCCGCGCTTCGTCCTTCGGCGCGTCGGACTCGTAGTACGTGTAGTAGGCGTAGGCGTGATCGTCGCGGAAGTCGTTCAAGACCGTGCCGAGCACACGCACGGGGAGTCGCTCGAGGAGCTTGAGCTTTGCCTCCGCCATCCTGCGGTTGGTTTCGCCCGATCTCAGAACGAGCAGCATGCTGCCGGTCGTCGTGCCGAGCACGAAGGGATCGATCCCGACGCCGAGCGGCGGGCTGTCGAAGATGATGACGTCGTAGCGCTGCTTCAGGGCTTCGACCAGGTCGGACATCTTCGGCGAGATGAGCAGCTCGGGCGCGCGGTGATTCGCGGTGCCGCGCGGCATCAACGTCAGGTTCTCGTGAGCGGTGACGCGCATCGCGGCATCGAGCTCGGCATCTCCGTCGAGAAAGTCGAGCATCCCGGGTTGCCGCTTGACGTCGAACCTGGAATGAAGCTCACCACGGCGGAGGTCTCCATCGATGAGGATGGTCCGCGCCCCGGCTTCGGCGAACGACATCGCGAGGTGTGAGCTCACCAGCGATTTCCCGTCGCCGGGCGCAGGGCTGGAGACGGTGAACATCACATGGGGGTCGCCGTTGAACGCGTGCATGAGATTCAGGCGAATGCTCCGCAACGCTTCGATCAGCTGCGTCGCTTCGACCGGATCGCGCTGCTCGGGCGATGTGTGCTCGAGCGCGGGCAAAGCGCCAATCACCTCGAGTCCCATCTCGTCGGCGGCCTGCTCCGGATACCGGAACTTCGCGTCGACATGATCGAGCAGCACCGCGACGGCGACGGCCAGCGCCGCGCTGATGAGGAAGGCGAGGAAGATGATGATCGGCGCGCGGTTCGAGCTGGGCCGCTCCGGCGCCACCGGCGCGTCCAGAATGCTGACATCGGGCATCGCGCTCGCCTCGGCCAGCGTCGCCTCCTCGTACTTCTGCTTCAGCGTCGTGTAGAGCAGCTCGCGAGACTCCACGTTTCTCCGGAGCCTCGTCTCTTCCGTGGTGCGAGTGGGAATGCTGCGGAGCTGTCGCTCGGTGTTCCGCAGCTGCGATCCGAGGACTTGCTCGCGGCGCCGCAGCTCGGCTGTTACCCCAGCAACCAGTCGCGGAATGGTCGTGCTGCTCAGCTCCTCGACTTCGCGCTGAAGGTTGCGGACCGCCGGATGGTTGTCGGTGTATCGGCGCCGCGAGGCGCGCAGCTCGGTTTGCTTTGCCGACAGCTCATCGAGCGCATCACGCAGCGTCGGCGGTGCGGTGCTCTGCACGACCGGAACCGACCAGAGGGCACTCGGATCGAGCGTGCCGGCCTGGACGGCGGCCAGCGCGCTTTGCACCGCCTGTCGATCACGTCGCGCGTTGTCGTATTCGACCTGATTCGCGAAGTACCCGTCGATGACCGGATTGGTCGCCGCGCCATCGCCATTCGAGGGTCCGGTTTCCGACGGGAGCGTAATCGTGCCGACGCGGAAATTCTCGAGCTCCACCTCCGCATCGCGAAGATCCTTCTCGGCGCGCTCCATCTGCTCCTTGAGCGTCCGGCCAACCTCGGTGACGGTGCGTCGCTTGAGGTCGGCGGCGGTCGCGATGAACTGATCGAGCATCGCCGTCATGACGCGGGTGATGCGCTGGGGATCGTCACCCTTGAGCGTGAGGCTGAGGAGGTTGCTCTCCCGGGAGAAGCCGACGGTGAGACTTCGCCTCAGGTCGATGGCTGCCTCACGAGGGGTGACGAGGGTGAACTTCACCGACTGCCCGGGACGTACCGCACCGGGTGATGGCTTCCACCGGATGCCAAGCGGGCGGCCGATCGAATCACCCACCGTGCCGCGTTGGAGCCGCGTACCGTCACCGGTGAGGAGCTGGTACTGCCATCCCGAGCCATCAACGCGAAGCTCGTACGTGCCCGGGCGGAAGCGACGGTCGATGTCGAACCCGGCGAAGACCGCCGTGTCGGCTGGATCCTCAGGCGAGAGGTAGAGCGACAGCTTGCGAGCAACGCCCTCGAGAATGGCGAAGCTGGTGAGCAGCTCCGGCCACGATGTTTCCCTCGGGTTCGCACCGGCTCGAATCGGCGTCGCGCTTTCCGGCTCTCGCGTCTCGGTGGAAATCCAGAGCGTCGAGTGGACCTGATAGACGGGCGGCAGCATCCGCGTGACCGCGAAGCCGGCGGCGGTGCCGGCCAGGACGATGCCGACCATCAGCCACTTGTATCGCTGAAGCGCCGCGAGGTACCGGCTCCACGAGATCCGGAGCAGCGGTTCGTTGGGATGGGCCGGCGGGCCCACGGGACGCACATCCGCCAACCGAACCGGCGTCGTTATGCGGGAGCGCTCAACGAGCGCCTCGGATGGCGAGGAGCGATCCGGTGGCACCATCTAGCCGCGGCGGCGGGCCGCGCAGGCAGGCCCATGGTGCGGGCCGCTCACCCCGCACCTCGACGAGACATAACGCAACCGCCAGTGATGAGACACTCGTAGCCACGCATTGCAGGTCGTGCAGCTCTGTCGTGCCGAGACGTCCGGCTAGTAGCAGAGCGTGTGCCATACATCACACTGCGCGGCGGACAGGTGATCACATCGCGCGCGCGCAGATGCAAACACGTGTCTCAGCCGACAGTGTCGATCACTGGTTCCATCACTGACGGTAGAAGAGAAACCGGAACGAGGTGGTGTAGTTCTCGTTGAACTGTTTGGAGCCGTTGAGCCAGGCCTGGGTGACGCCGCCGGCGAAGATCGCTTCGGCCTGGTCGCGGTAGGCGGCGTTGCCGGTTTGCCGGGCGGTCCAGGCGAAG
>DASTYE010000132.1:0-2405 GCA_035765135.1 Gemmatimonadaceae bacterium
TTGACCGCGGCGCGGCTCACGAGTCTCCCCTCCACCAGCGCGACCGCGAAGCGCGTGAGATCACCGACGGTCGAATATCCTCCGCCCGCCGGTCCGCCGCGCAGCACGTGATAAAACGTGTTGGGCCGATACTCGGCGCCCTTTGGCGTGCGCTCGAGGTCGTAGCCGATCGCGAGGTTCTTCACGACGCGGTCGAGCTCGTACGAATCACTCGACGTCATCCCCGCCGGCTTGTAGATGTGCTCGCGCACGTACTCGAAGTAATCCTGCCCGCTCGCCGCCTCGATGACCTTGCCTAACACCAGCATGCCGGTGTTGCTGTATGCCCAACGCGTACCGGGCTCGAAGGCGAGCTGCTCGTCCTTCACCAGCGCCATCCAGTCATCGACGCTCCGAAAGAGCGTGCGCGAGAGGCTGTCCCATCGCGGACTGAAGTAGCTCCCCATCCCCGAGGTGTGCGTCAGCAGGTGCTTGACGCGAACCTTCGAGAGCACTTCCGGTCGCATCGCGCCGGCCTTGAGAAACTTCCCGAGCGTATCGTCCAGCGAAAGCTTCCCCTGCTCGACGAGCTGCATCGTCGCGACGGCAGTGAACATCTTGTTCATCGACCCGAGGTTGAACTTCGTATCGCTGGTGTTCTGCACGCCGTAGTCCTTGTTCGCCTCGCCGAACGCCGCGCTGTACAGCGGACGCCCGCGCTTCGCGAGCAGCACCGTCCCCGAGAATACATCCCGCTTCGCGAGTCGCTCGACGAACTCCTGCAGCTGCTTGACGATCTCAGCATCGGTGAGCCGCGTGGTCGGCGCATCGGGGGCCGACGTCGGACGAATGCCGATCCGGAGAACGCGATGCGGCGACGCAGGCTCGAACATCATCGTCATCACCAGCCACTGCTCCGTTCGCGACGATTGCACGGTCGCCGCGACCTCGCTCGCGCTCGATGTATCGATCCGCGTGATCGTCAGCGTCCCGAGGTCGGATGCGAGCGCCGAGAGCCGCCCTACTCGCTCCGGGACCGGAATCGCTCCCTGTCCCGAGACGACAAAGCGCGCCTCGACGAATCGGCGAAGCGAGTCCTGATTCTGTACTCCCATGACGCGAACGAGCTCGCGGATCGTGCGGGCGGCTTCGGCTTTGGGGAGGGCATTCTGCGCCTGGGATGGCACCGACGTTCCGATTGCAGCCGCGGCGAGCGCAATCGCGACGCAGGCGCGGCGTGAAAGGGCATACATGGGCTCTCTCGCCTCGATGAGGTGGGGATCAACGCGGTGACGTCCCTTCCTGAGTCACCTGAAAAGGGATCAGCGTTGTCGAGTTTGACAAACGAGCCTACGGCGGTGGGCGAACCGTGGTTTCCGCGCACGCAAAAGGGGCCGTCGATCGCTCGACGGCCCCTGCCTTCATCGCGACCCTGACGCCCCGCCCGCGGCATCAGTACAGATAGACTCGCGTCCCCACCGGCACGTGCTCGAAGAGCCACTCGATATCCTGCCCTCGAAGGCGGACGCACCCGTGGGTGGTCGCCAATCCAATCGACTCCTCGTGCGGCGTGCCGTGCAACAGATAGCCGTCGCCGAGGTCGAGCTGATAGAGGCCCAGCTCTCCTTCGATCAGGCGATTGCGTGTGCCGAGTGGCGGAACATAGAGCGTTTCGCCGAAGACGATGTGCTCTTCGACCGGCAGCGGCGCGAACCCGTCGGGCATCATCACGCCGACGAGACTGTCACGCACGACGAGGAGTCTCCCGTCTTCCAGCTTTTCCGGACGATCGGCGCGCAGCCGCTTCAGCTTGAGGTCATGCTCGCGCGCGACCTCGGCATAGGCCCAGTCGGGCGGCCGCCAGAACGGTGCGGAGCGCTTCGCACGGATGGTGTGTACGCCTAACGGCGTCGCGAACGTCCAGCGCTTTCCGCCGTACGAGAGCGTGCGTCCCATCCCGACGGCGACGGGTGCGGTGAGCAGCGTGTCGGTGCCGGATACGACCCACAGCCGGCGACCGCCGACCGAGACGACGATCCGCATCGTGCTCGCCCGCTCCGCCTCACGACGCGCCTTGGTGGACAGAAGGCTGTCCTTGCGAGTGACGAGATGATCGGTCGTCTCTACGAACGGTGCATCGGCGGGGGAGAGCGCTACCGAACCAGTCTCGACCGAATACTCCTGCGCTCGGCACGCGGTGGCGATCGAGGAAAGGCCTGCGACGGCGAGGATGCTGAGAAGCTTCAAAGTATCTGCTCGAAGGGTGTTCAGATGCTCAGTGCACCCAGGGTGCTCAGGGATCCGCAATCAAGCACCCTGAGCACCCTGAAGTAACCCTGCACTCACTACCGGAACGTGATACCCAGAATGATCGGCACCCACTCCGCGCGAGCACCCGGCGTACCAACGCTCATGTACCGCGACTC
>DASTYE010000133.1:0-8043 GCA_035765135.1 Gemmatimonadaceae bacterium
CGACGTGTATTCGGCGTAATGCGAGTAGCGCGCGAGCCCGCTCCACGGTCCCTGGCTGTACTGCCCGGTGAACGTGCTGCGCCACTTCGGCCGTTCCTTCGTCATGGCAAGCAATCCGCCCTCGTCGAATCGGCCGATCAGCTCCTCCCCCGTCCCCTCCAGCTCAGGCGGAAGCGGAATGCAGCACTCGTTCGGGATCGTCGTCTTCGTGTAGTTGAACGCGGCCGACAGGTCGAAAGCACCTCGCGCCAGCGGCAGCCGATAATTTGCCGTCAGGTCCACACCGCGTGTGCGGGTGTCGATCGCGTTCGTGAAATACTGCGCCGCCTCGGCACGCGACCCAATACCGCGCAGAATCGACGCGACGCTGTCCGTATCCAGGAACCCGGTGAGCACGATCCGGTCATCCACGTTCACCAGGAAAAAGTCGGCGGTGAACGTGACATTCCCCGTCGGCGAGACCGCAAGTCCGGCACTCAGGTTACGCGACGACTCGGCTTCCAGATCGCGGGCGCCGAGCGCGCGCGACTCCGGCGAGCTCACGGGGAAGATGCCGATCTCGAACGGCACCGGCTCTCCGGTGACCTCGTCCGCCTTGAAGTTCGTGACGACGCTCGAGTAGAAGCTCTGGTTGAGCGACGGTGCGCGGAACCCGGTGCTCGCCGCCGCGCGAAGCGTCACCTGTGTCGTCGGCTGAAAGCGCAGCGCCAGCTTGCCGGTGAGCTTCGAGCCGAAGTCGCTGTATCTCTCGAACCGGGCGGCGACGTTCGCCAGCATGCGAGGAACGAGGTCACCCTCGACATCGAGGTAGACGCCTACGTTGCTGCGATTGGCGTCAACCGCATCGTCGGGGCGGAATCCCGGAAAGACCTGCGATCCCGATGCCGCGATGCTCCCATCCGACGCGGGGTGGAATCCGTTGATGTACGACGCCGGCTCGCCAGCGATGATCTGATAGTTCTCGCGGCGGTAGGCGGCCCCGAGCGCCACGTTCACCGGAGAGGCCAGCCCCAACTCGAGCTCGCGATTCACATCGACGCTGAAGATCCCCTCGGAGAGCCGCAGCTCGCCGGCGAAAAAGCTCGTCTGGTTGGGAATCCCCGGGTCATCCGCCGTGCCGAGAGCCCCATCTTCTCCTGGAGCGCACGGAGTATCCAGGCATGGCCCTAACGAGGCGTTCAGCGTGTTGTCGAGGTTGTACTCGAACGTATTGCGTCCCAGAGTGACGCCCAGGTCGTACGCCCACGTCCCCGCCGTTCCCCGGGCACCGACGACGGCCGAGAGGTCCACCACATCCGGCGCGAACGTCGGAAGGAACCCGTTCGGATAGATCTCCGTCCAGTTCCGCTCGCTGGCGGGTGCGCGGAAATAGCCGAAGCCAGTGCCCTCCCGCCGGCTGTACCCGCCAAACCCATAGAGCGCTGCAGCGTCGGCGGCGCCAAGCGGCAGGCGAAGCGTGGCGAACGTCATCAGGTCCTTCGAGGCCCCGTCCCCCCAGTGGTGGTTAGGCATCGGAATGGAATTGTTCTTCGCCACGAGCTCGCCGTTGACCACCTCGTCGGCGTCTCCCCCGAACATGTCCGACGCATCGGGGCCCGCACGATTCGTCGGCTTCCGATCGCGATATTCGGCGAACAGGCTGAGCGAGCCGTCGCCGAGGGGGAGACCCCACCCTCCGTTCACGCCGATCGTCCGGCCATCGCGGGGGAAGTTCGGGCGCTCACCGTCCGCATCCGGCAACGCGGCGGGATTCTCCTCCCCGGTCATGTACTGGCCGAGATCGGCGCTGAAGAACGGCGCGAACACGCCTTCCTTGAGGACGACGTTGACGACGCCCGCGATCGCGTCGGAGCCGTACTGTGCGGCGGCGCCGTCGCGCAGGACTTCGAGCCGCTCGATCGCGCTGGCGGGGAAAGCGTTCATGTCCACACCGCTCGAGCCCGCCGCCTGGCCGGCGCCATAGTAATGAATGAGCGCCGTGTGGTGTCGCCGCTTGCCGTTGAGCAGCACGAGCGTGTGATCCGGGCTGAGCCCGCGCATCGTGAACGGTCTCACGATCTCGGACGCGTCCGACACGCTCTGGCGAGGGAAGTTCACCGACGGCGCCAGCTGAGCGAGAATTTGTGCCGTCTCCATCGTGCCCTGCGCCCGAATCTGCTGGGGGGTGAAGACATCGACGGGCACGGCGAGCTCGTCGGCCGCGGTATGTGTTGCGCGCGATCCAACGACGACCGGCGCGAGCACGCTGGCCACGCTGCTCAGCGTGAAGTTGTGCTGAATGGTGGCGCCGGCGGCGACGGTCACGCGCGTGACCGGCGTCGTGTTGACGAATCCGATGCGCCGTACGCGCACCGTGTAGGTTCCCGGTGGGACCGATCCAATCACGTACTCGCCAACGTTATTCGTGGTGCCGCGCAGCGCCGTCGCCTCGAGCCACACCAGGGCGTCGGGCACCGGCGCTCCCTCCGCATCGGCCACTCGTCCGCGGACCGTCCCTCCCTGAGCGGCCAACACGGCCGGAACGAGTGCGCCGATCACCATAACGAGTGCAGCGAGCCTGGGGACGCCCCGCATAGTGCCTCCCTGGAGACATGGGTGGAACTGCGCTGGAGCATTCCATACGACGCGCCGGGCGTAGCGTCAAGCGGAGGTCCGCGTACTTCCTGAGGGATCGATCGAGCCGTACAATGAGGAGACCCTAACCGGAGGGTCGCCATGACTCATGCGCAGACGGCGCCGGCGCGGAAGCGGTCGCGCCCCCGTCGGTTCGCGCCGAAGGTCGTCGATGCCATCCGCGATGCGCAGGTCCTGGGCATCCGGGCAGGCACCGGCCCGCACCGCGTCATTGGAATCTGGGTGGTCGTGGTCGAGGGGCGCGTGTTCGTGAGGTCGTGGAGCGTGAAACCGGGAGGGTGGTTCCGCGCGTTTCAGGAGGAGCCACGCGGGATCATGGTCGTCGGGACGCGTGAGCTCCGCATCCGAGCCGTATTGACGCGGAGCGAGCGCGTGAAGGACGCCGTCTCACGCGCGTATCTGGAGAAGTATCACACACCCGGCGCGCTGAAGTACGCACGCGACCTGGGTCGTCCGAAATCGCGTGCGACGACGACCGAGCTGGTTCCTCTCTGACACTCTCGCATCGTGACCGATTCACTGAGTCATCTGATCGAACGAGCCGCGGTGACCGATGTGGTCACGTCGCTCTTCATCGAGACGGACAACCGCAATTGGGCGGCAGTGCGCGAGTGTTTCGCCCCACGCGTGCATTTCGACATGACATCCGTGGCCGGTGGTCGACCCGCGGACATGACAGGGGAGGAGATCGCCGCGGGGTGGGAGCAGGGCCTGCGTCCGATACAGGCCCTTCACCACCAGGTCGGAAACTTCCGCGTGCACATCGAAGCGAAACGCGCAACGGTGACATGCTACGGAGTCGCGTACCACTACGCTCGCGCGCGTTCGGGGCGAAACACACGCACATTTGTCGGCACGTACGAGTTCGAGCTCGAAAGGACAAACGACCGATGGCACATCACGCTGTTCCGGTTCAACGTCAAGTTCGTGGACGGAAATCTCGAGCTGGAAGCAGACGCGGCGGCGCCGGAGCCGGTCCGTGCCTGAGCTGATGCCGCCCCGTCCGCTTACCCGTCTTCGCAAGCTGTGTCTCTCGCTCCCTGAAGCCCACGAGGTCGAAGCGTGGGGCGAGCCGACCTTCCGCGTTCGCAACAAGATGTTCGCGATGTACGCCGATGCCTCGAACCATCACGGAGGCGGACGGCCGGCGGTGTGGTGCAAATCGGTGCACGTCAATCAGGAGCTTCTCGTGCGCTCGGATCCGAAGCGGTTCTTCGTCCCGCCCTACGTGGGCCCGTCCGGGTGGGTCGGCGTGTACCTGGACGGGAAATGCGACTGGGCGGAGCTGCGCGAGATCGTCAGGGACGGGTACAGGCTGGCTGCGCCAAGGAAGCTCCTGGCTGCGCTTGTGGATGATTCCTGAACCGCTACTCCCGGATCCGCACCGGAATCCTCGTTCTGATCGGCGACAACCCTGCACGCCCCGCGGTGAGGATCTCCAGCGTCAACTCCCGCTGCTCCGCCGTCGTCACCTCGACGTCCGCGGACTCACCCGTCCCCATCAGGAGACGCGCGGGCCGCATCGTGGCCTGATGCGAGGGTAGCTCGGCGCCGTCCTTCGCGACCGCGCGCCAGGTCAGGAGCACCGTGTCGGCCAGCAGCCGAATGGTTTTCGTATCGTGCGGGGCAATCGCGATGAACCGGAACCGGTACGTCGTTCGCGCACGCAGCTCGATGGGCTTCGGAACCGTGTCGCCGTTGACGTTAGGCAGTGACTGCGCGAATGGGCCGCGGGTGCTGAGCAGGAAGACCCGATCGAGAGTCGTGTCGCGCTGCTGGCCCGGCTCGAGCACGAGGAGTGCGCCGTAGAGGCCCCCACCCATTTGCGCGGTCTCGTGCGCGTGCGTGTGATAGATGAACGTGCCCGAGCGCGGTGGCGTCATGCGCGCGACGAACGAATCACCGGGCGCGATCGTTGGCGCCAATCGCTTCCCGATTCCGCTCCACTCACCAACACCGTCGAAGTAGCTCTCGAGCTCGATGCCGTGCCAATGCACGCTCACCGGCTCGGTCGCCCGGTTGATGACGCTGATCGCCACCGGCTCGCCACGAACGAGGCTGATCGTCGAGCCGGGCACGCGCATCGAATCGGCCGATGGCTCCCGCGCCCCTTGCTGCAGGACGAAGGAAAACGCGCTGTGGTCGTTGTACACGCCCGGATGCTCGTTGACGAACAGACGGAGCGTTTTCCGCGAGGGCTCGAGCGCCACCGGCGGATCGCCGGAACGCGGCTTCACGTTGATCCCGAGTACAAGGCCCGTCATGTCGTGAATCCCGTGGCCGTGTGATGCGTTGCCGTTGCCTGACGCCAACAGCGCCGCGGGACGCGCCTTCCCCGAGATGTGTTCGACGAGGTGACAATGAAAGAGCCAATTACCGGCCGTGTGCGGAGACCAGGTCATCGCCATCGTCGTCCCGCGGGTCACCAACTCGGTCACAACCGTTCGTTTCGACGCCGGCGCATAGATCGTATCGCGGACCGCGTTTCCTCTCGAATCCACGCGGTAGTAGAAGCCGTGAAGGTGGAGGGGATGCCCGCGGCGCGTAGTGTTGATGAAGCGCCAATGGACCGTGTCGCCCACCGTATGCGTCATCCGCTCGGTGTGCGGCCACGCGAGCCCGTTGAAGACCAGCACTTCTTCTCGCTGCTCCACGGGCGTTCCAAAGGGAGTCTCACGCCCGCGCCAGAGGCCGAGGACGAAGATGCGGTCGTTGGCGGAGCGCGGGGCGCCTATGGTGTCGACGACGATCGCGCCGCTGAGCTGGCCGTCGGCGGAGTGCCCGAACGGGAACGTGTCGCGCGAGGTGCGCGCCGAGTAGAGGTACGTGCCGGCGGCGCCTGCACGAATGCGGAGGACCTGCGATTGGCCCGGCGACAGCTCCAGGGAGTCGACTCTGGCTGCCGGACGTTCCTGAAGCCCGTACACGCGGAGTGCGTGAGGCAGCGAATTCCGGACGCTGATGTCGATCTCCGTTCCAACGGGCACGCGAATGAGCGGCCCGGGAATCCGGGGCACCTTCCCTTCCTCGGCGAATGCGTAGATCGGCAGCTCCGGCCCGTTAGGTCCCTCCGGACGCCAGAGTGCAGGCCGCGCGACGAGCCGCACGGTGAGCACGCCGTTGCGCAACGTGCCGGCGGGAACGCGGTTGTCGTTGGGGACGACGCGCGTTGAGTCGGGCGCGGCGAAAGGTGGAGTCTGGTGCGTGGGTGTCGGCGTGGACACCGAGAGCGCGAGGAACAGCGCAAGCAACGGGAGGGGCTGCGACATCGCGGTGCCCTGATTAGTCGGAGGTGAGAAGTTATGCGGGGAAGGCGCGACAGACAACGTCGGCGGCCTCTTTGGGGTACCCCCGACACCTGTTCACGCCTTGGTGACGAAGCGCACCTCGCGATGGCGGAGGGCTTTCGATATTCTGTGCTCCCCATACGTCGAGCGCCTCGCCGGTGGAACAATGACCGCACGTCTTTCGAGATACGTTGCCGTGGCGGCTCTATTCGCCTGCTCGCCGGCAACGCGGGATGCCCCTGACACGACCGTCGCGACGGTCGATGTGGCCCGCCGCGACACGGCCGCACCGACCGACTCCACGTCGCCACGATGGGTGGTGCGTCCCAATGGCATCGGACCGCTTCAGGTCGGCATGCCGCTGGCGGTGGCCTCGCGAGCGTTAGGCGAACAGCTGGTGGTGCACGAGCCGGGATGCGATCACGTGAACCCGGCTACGATGCCGGACGGCATCCTCCTCATGGTCATCGACGACACGGTCGCGCGCGTCGAAGTCGATTCGGCCGGAGTCCCGACGGGCGAAGGGGCACAGGTTGGCGACAGCGAGTCGCGCGTCCTCGAGCTCTACGGCGCGCGCGCCCGCATCGAGCCGCACAAATACACCTATCCCGATGGGCATTACGTCGTCGTGACGCCACCGGGGGACACGCTCCACCGCATTATCTTCGAGACGTTCAAAGGTCGGGTCACGACCTATCGGGCCGGTCGGGTCCCGGCGGTTCAGCTCGTGGAGGGATGCTCATGAACACGGTGCACTGCTACGTTTTCGACACGCTGGCGGACTGGGAGCATGGCTACGCGGTCGCCAACATCAACAGCACACAGTTCCACCGCGAGCCCGGTCGCTGGCGCGTGCAGACTGTCGCGCCCACCAGAGATTCCATCCTCACATCGGGCGGATTCCGCATCGTTCCCGATCTGTCGCTCGATGAGCTGTCGCCGGATGACAGCCGAATGCTCATCCTTCCCGGTGGAGACACCTGGGACCAGGGCGGAAACATGGAAGCGGTCGAGAAGGCGCGAGAGTTTCTCGGCGCCGGCGTCCCCGTCGCCGCGATCTGCGGAGCGACTGCCGGCCTTGCACGCGGGGGACTGCTCGACAACCGCCGTCACACCAGCAACGCCCGCGAATACATCGCGATGACGGGATATCGAGGCGAGGCGCTGTACCAGGACGAACCCGCCGTCACCGATGGCGATGTGATCACCGCGGCATCGATGGCGCCTCTCGAGTTCGCCTATCACATCCTCCGCCGACTCGAGCTGTACGCGCCCGAGATGCTCGACGCGTGGTACGGCTTGTTCTCGACGCGCAAGCCGGAGTACTTCGCGGAGCTCATGAGGCTCGGATCGGCGCGTGCGCAAGTGTAACGGTCGGTGAACCGATGACGGTGTGAGGACCGCTCCGCGGCCGCATCCAGGCGTCTACTTCCCGCCACCACTGATCTTCGTGACGGGCTTTCTCCTGGCGCTGGCACTCGAGCGCTGGGTCGTGAGCCTGCGGCTCGATGAGGGATTGCGTCCGGTGCTCACACCATCCGGCTGGCTTCTGATCGGGCTGGGGGTGGCACTGATGGCGTGGGCCATTCTCACCTTCACTCGCGCGCGGACGACGGTGCTGCCCTACAGACCGGCGAGCCGTGTCGTGACCGGCGGGCCGTTCCGGTTCTCGCGAAACCCGATCTACGTCGCCGACACGCTCATCTACGCCGGCGTGTCACTGCTGACCCGCATGGCGTGGCCGCTCCTCATCCTCCCCGTGGTGCTCGCCACCCTGTACGCGTTCGTCATCAGGCGCGAGGAGCGGTACCTCGGTGAGGCGTTCGGCACGGAGTACGCGGAGTATCGGCGTCGTGTGCGGCGGTGGGTCTAGTGGGCTGATCATGCATTTCGTGAGGCGGGCTGAGCGGGCCGCAGATGACGCAGATGGCCGCAGAAACTGCAACGTCAAAAGCGTTGCCACGGATTTCACGGATCTGGAACGGCTAAACGGCACGGATACGTCAACTGCGAGAGCTTTGGAACTGCAACGGCCAAACCCAAGGCACGATCGGTCCGGCAAATCATCGTGAGCGTGACCCGACAGGTTTCCACAAAGCAGCCCACTAGCTCCGCACGAGCT
>DASTYE010000134.1:0-6353 GCA_035765135.1 Gemmatimonadaceae bacterium
CGCCGAGGTGAATCAGATGCTCGAGAAGCGGCGGTGGATTCTCGAGCGGCGAACGGCGAGCGCCCGGTGAGAGCGGTCACGATCGAGCGGCAGGTGGCGCGAGCGGGCTGGCTCTTCCTCGCTCCCGCGCTTCTGCTGATCGGTTTCTTCTTCTTTCTCCCCGCCGCCGCCGCGCTGCTCCTCAGCCTCACCGATTTCGACATCTACGCGCTCGCGACGCTCGACAATGCGCGGTTCGTCGGAACGAGCAACTACGCGCGGCTGCTCGATCATCCGCTCTTCTGGACCTCGCTCAAGAACACCTTCTATTTCGCGTTAGGCTGCGGCCCGCTGACGGTGCTGGTGGCGCTCGTGGCGGCACTGCTCGTCAACGCGCCGCTGGCACGCTTCCGCACGTTCTTCCGCACGGCGTACTTCGTCCCGTTCGTGACGACGCTCGTCGCGGTCGCCATCGTCTGGCGGTACCTCTACCATCCGACGTACGGTCTCCTGAACTACACGCTTGGCGTCTTCGGCATCGCGCCGGTGAACTGGTTAGGCGACCCGAAGTGGGCGATGCCCGCCATCATTCTCATGGCGGTGTGGAAGAACTTCGGCTACTACATGTTGATCTTCATCGCCGGCCTGCAGGCGATTCCGCGCGAGCTGTACGAGGCGGCGGAGCTCGATGGCGCGAACGCCTGGCGGCGCTTCATCAGCGTGACCGTCCCGCAGCTCGGGCCGACGCTCGTCTTCGTCGGTGTGGTCGTGATGATCGGATACTTCCAGCTGTTCGCCGAGCCGTACGTGATGACGCAGGGCGGGCCGCTGAAGAGCACGACCAGCCTCGTCCTGCTGATGTATGAGGAAGGCTTCCGCTGGTGGCGCATGGGATTCGCCGCGGCGATTGCCTTCGTGCTGTTCGTCATCATACTGATCTGGACGCTGATTCAGCGCCGCCTGGAGCCGAAGCCCGCATGAAGCGCGTCTGGCAGAGCGTGCTCCTGCACATCGTGCTCGTGGCCGGCGCGATACTCGCGCTCCTGCCGGTGGTCTGGATGGTGGCCGCGTCGCTCATGCCCACCGGCGAGGCGACGACGCTGCCGCCGAAGTTCATTCCCGATGACCCGACGATCGAGCACTACCGGGCCGTGTTCACCCGGCTCGACATGGGGCGCTACCTGCTCAACAGCACGCTCGTCGCTCTGCTCGTGACCGCGACGTCGCTCGTCATCAACGCGATGGCCGGCTACGCCTTCGCGAAGCTCCGCTTCCGCGGGCGCGACGTCACCTTCCGAGTGTTGACAGCGGGGCTCATGCTGCCGGTTCAGGTGGTGATGCTGCCGCTCTTTCTCATCTTCAAGCAGCTCGGCCTCATCAACACCTACTGGGGCGTCATCATCCCGAGCATGGCCAGCATCTTCGCGATCTTCCTCATTCGCCAGTACGCGACGGCCATCCCCGACGACCTGCTCGACGCCGCGCGCATCGATGGCGCGAGCGAGGCGCGCATCTTCCGGGCGGTCGTGCTTCCGGTGATCACGCCGATCCTTGCGACGCTGGCGATCTGGACGTTCCTCACGACGTGGAACGACTTCATGTGGCCGCTCATCGTGCTGAGCGACGAGCGACGCTACACGCTCCCGGTCGCGCTCGCCAACCTGTTAGGCGAGCACGTGCAGGACGTCGAGCTCATGATGGCCGGCTCCGTGCTGACGGTGACACCAGTGCTCGTCGTCTTCCTCTTTCTACAGCGCTATTACATCCGCGGTATCATGACCGGGAGCGTGAAGGGCTGACGCCCGGTCAGGGTGAGACCGTCACCTGCACCAGCGTCACGCGCACCGAGCCATCCGTGACCGCCGCGATCGCGAGAATTCGCGCTCGACCCGCCGTCCGTGCCGTGACCGTGCCCGACGCATCCACGGTGGCAATTCCCTCGTCGAGGGATACCCATCGGCTCGCGGTCGCGCCGCCCAGCGCGGAGCCAGCGGACGCGGTAGCGCCGACACGCATGGTGATCGCGCTGCCGATCGTTACGGCGACCGTTCCAGCGGGCCCGGTGGTGCTGGTTGGGCCAGTGGGCGAGGTGGGCGGGGCGCTCGAGGAATCGATGACGACCTCGTTCGAGACCGTCCATGGTGAGGGTGCGGTGTCTGGACCCTGCCCGTTGACTCGGAACTGCCATCGCGTCCCCGGTGGAAGGCCGCGTACGCCGTGCATCTCGCTGTATGCACGCGCGTGATACGTCCAAGAGCTGCCGGGGACCTGCCTGCTCTCGATGGTGAAGGTGCTGGAACCAGAGCCTCTCCACGTGATAACCACTTCCCTGGTGGCCGCATTGTACCTCGCCACGACGTTGGTGGGGGCGATGCCGTACCTGGTTCCAGTCGTGTCGACCGTTATCGTCGAGCGTACGGGCGGTGCGCTTGCGCGCATGCCTGCCGCCACATCGCTCTTACCCGAGACCACGTAATAATAGGTCTTGCCCGCGGAAACTCTCGAGTCGAGGAAGACGGTGTCCGTCACGTTAGGCGCGATGGTCTCCGCGGGATCGGGAGGCACCGATCGGACGATCGAGTACGCGGTTGCACCTTCGACCGGCGACCACGTCACCCGGATGCGCCCGTCGAGCCGCTGCTCGGCCCTGACATTCTGTGGCATCGGCAGCCGCTCGCGCGATACGGGAGCGTTCGCAGGCCTGTTCGCAGGCTTGTTCACCGGCTCCTGGCCCCCCGCCGCCATGACCGGGATCGCCGAGAGTATGACTGACAGCGCGAGTGTTGCGAGACTGGACAACGACATGTGACTCCCCAGGGCTTGGGCGAAATACAGGGTGGGTATCCCAACCTTAGCAGGGTCCCCGCACTGGGAAAAGGCTGTTTACGACCTGGCGTCGGGGTTGCACTGTCCCTGTCCATGTCCGCTCTCGAACCACCGCCTCTACTCCGAGGATCACGAGGATGAAAGCCGATGCGGCATGGAGGATTGCCGAGTGCGCATTGGTGGCCGTCTGCGCGCTTCCGCTCGCGGCGCAGCAGGCGCGTGTCATCGATGATTTCACATCGCTCGCGGCATGGACCGCCGTTCCCTCGGACGGCGTATCGCTGACGCTCGCACCGGCGGCCGGAGCGATGCGGATGGACATCGACTTTCACGGCGGCGGTGGCTACGCCGTTGCGCGCCGCGCGGTGGACCTGGAGCTTCCCGAGAACTACGAGATCACCTTCCGCGTGCGCGGCACGGTTCCGGTAAACAACCTCGAGTTCAAGCTCAACGATTCCACCGGCGAGAACGTCTGGTGGCTCAATCGCCGCGACTTCGCGTTCCCACGCACCTGGACCACGTACCGGATCAAGCGCCGGCAGATCTCTTTCGCCTGGGGACCGTTAGGCGGTGGCGAGCTGCGGCGCGCCAGGGGCATCGAGATCGCCGTCACCGCCGGGCAGGGTGGAAAGGGCTCGGTGTGGATCGATGACCTCCGTCTCACCCCGCTCCCTGCCGTTCCCACGAGCCCACCCGCGCCCGTCGCCATCGACGCGCCGGCCGCAACCGACGGCGACAGCACCACGATCTGGCGATCACGCGCGGTGGGCACCTCCGCGCTGACGCTCGATCTCGGCTACCGCCGCGAGCTCGGTGGCGTCGTCGTCGACTGGGATTCGCTCGACTTCGCCAGCGCTTATGACGTGCAGGGCTCAACCGACCAGCGCACCTGGCGCACGCTCCGGCGTGTCGTGCGTGGCAACGGCGGACGTGACTGGCTGTATCTGCCGGAGTCGGAGGCGCAGTGGCTCCGGGTCACCGTTCGGACGACGAGTCGCGCACGGGGCATCGGGATTCGCGAGATCCGCGTGAAGCCGCTCGAGTGGTCAGCGACGCCTAACGCGTTCTTCGCGGATGTCACGCGCGACTCGCCCCCCGGTAGCTTTCCCCGCTACTGGCCCGATCGGCAGACGTTCTGGACCCTCGTCGGAGTCGAAGGGGACTTCCGCGAAGCGCTGTTCAGTGAGGACGGCGCGCTCGAGAGCGACAAGGGTAGCTTCACCATCGAGCCCTTCCTGTGGGATCACGGCCGGCTGATCACCTGGAACGACGTTCAGATCGCCCGGTCGCTCGAGGATGGCGATCTCCCCATTCCGACCGTGCAATGGCGCGCCGGCAACCTCACGCTGGAAGTGACGGCGTTCGCGAGCGGTCGCCCTGGCGGGTCGACAGTGCTCGCGCGGTACCGCGTGACCAATCACGCCGATTCCGCGGCGCGCCCCACACTCTTCCTCGCCGTACGACCCTTCCAGGTGAACTCGGCCTGGCAGTTCCTGAATACGACCGGTGGGTTCTCTCCCATTCGCTCGATCGTGTGGCGCGGTGGCCGCGTTCACGTCAACGATACCGCGCACGTCGTGCCGCTCCAGGCGCCGGCCGCGTTCGGCGCGACCACGCTGGACGCTGGTGACATCGTCGACCATCTGCGGGGTGGCCGACTCCCATCGGCGTCGGCCGTTCGAGACTCACTTGGCTTCGCCAGCGGCGCACTCCGCTTCCCGCTCGCGATCGCGGCGCGCTCGCATCGCGACGTGTGGATCACCCTTCCCGCGCGGCGCGCTGGCGCATCAACACCGCGCACGGTTGCGCAGGCGAACGCGAGCCTCGAAACCGTGAAGCGCCACTGGCGGTCGCGTCTCGATTCCATCCCGATCATCCTGCCAGCGTCGGGCGCGCAGCTCGTCCGCGCGATGCGAAGCTCACTGGCCCACATCCTGTTGAACCGCGACGGACCGCGAATTCAGCCAGGATCCCGCTCGTACGAGCGATCGTGGATCCGGGACGGTGCGCTGACGTCGGCTGCGCTCCTGCGCATCGGCGGTACTCGTGAGGTGCGCGAGTTCATCGACTGGTACGCGCCGTTCCAGTACGAGAACGGCAAGGTTCCCTGCTGCGTCGATCACCGCGGCGCCGACCCCGTCCCCGAGCACGACAGCCATGGCGAGCTCATCTATCTCATCGCCGAGTACGTGCGATTGACGGGCGACACCGCGGTGGCACGCGAACACTGGCCGCGCGTGGTGGCTGCCGTCGGTTACATCGACACGCTGCGACGTCAGCGGTTGACGCCCGAGTACGAGTCGCCCGAGAAGCGCCATTTCCGCGGCATCCTCCCGCCGTCGATCAGCCACGAGGGTTACTCGGCGAAGCCGATGCACTCCTACTGGGACGACTTCTTCGCGCTGCGTGGCCTGAAGGACGCGGCCGAGCTGGCGGTGGTGGTCGGCGACATCGATGAGGCGAGGCGTCTGTCGGCGTTGGCCGACACCTTCCGCGTCGACCTCGTCGCCTCGATCGAGAACGCGATGCGCGTTCACAACATCGACTTCATTCCGGGTGCGGCCGACCTGGGCGACTTCGACGCGACATCGACGACGATCGGGCTCGCTCCCGGTGGGGAGCTTCACCATCTCCCGCGCGCGGCGGTCGAGCGCACGTTCGCCCGCTACTACGAGAGCTTTCTCACGCGGCGCGACGGTCCCCAAACGTGGGACGCGTACACGCCGTACGAGTTTCGCGTCCCCGGCTCACTCGTCAGGCTCGGCTGGCGCGATCGCGCGCTCGAGGTGCTCGACTGGCTGTTCGACGACAAGCGCCCGCCGGAATGGAATCAGTGGCCCGAGGTCGTGTGGCGGGACTCGCGCATTCCGCGCTTCTTCGGAGATCTGCCGCACGGCTGGGTCGCGTCCGACTTCATCCGCTCAGTGCTCGATCTGTTCGCCTATGAGGATGAGCGGGAGACGGGCGCCATGCTCGTCATCGGCACCGGCATTCGGGACGAGTGGCTGCGCGAAGGCGACGGTGTGCGCGTACGCGCGATGCCCACACGCTTCGGCCGCGTCGGCTATCACATGCGAGCGGTCGGTGACGAGATCGTCGTGACGTTCGACGATGGATTCCGTATGCCGGCCGCGGGGATTCTCGTGCGCAATCCGAGCGATCTCCCCGCCCGGCGCATCACGGTGGACGGGCGAGAGTCGAGTCCCGATGAGAACGGCGACCTTCTCTTACTAGCGCCGGCGCGTGAGGTGAGGTTCTCGTACTAGGCTGCAGAAGGCGCAGCCGGGCTTTGTTGGCCGCAGATGCACGCGGAGGACGCAGATGGCTCCGGCGACGGGACTGGCTACGCGTAGCTGGTAACAAAGAACGTTGGGAACTTCATCTCGCACGGAGCTGTCGAGCCGGCGGAACCAATCTGCGTATTCTGCGTTCATCTGCGGCCCGACAAGCGGCAGTGCTGCGGCGTTCTGCGGCCTTCTGCGGTTCCATGGCCGTGCGAGCCTAACCAGACAGACAAGCACCGTTCGTCCGAATGACCTCGGAATAGA
>DASTYE010000135.1:0-4528 GCA_035765135.1 Gemmatimonadaceae bacterium
TCAGCGCCTCCTTTGCGTAGTGGTACCCCATGCCACCGCGGGCCGCGTCCTCCATGCACCCGGTGACCTTGATCAAGTAGCCGTCGGCCTGGGCGGCTGCGAAGTCATGGTATCGCACCGTCGCTTGCCTCAGCTCGGCCATCCTGGGACCGAGGTCGGGAGTCGGCTCGCTGGATCCGGTTGCGACGAGATGAGCGTGCGAAACGTCGGCGGACGCGCCCGTCGGCTGGGGGCGACTGGTGCATGAGATGGCGACGGCGGCGATCCCGGCGGCGGCGACCCATCGAGCGCCGAGGAAAGGATGAGTGTTCGAACGCATGGTGACTCCTTATTGTGTGAGATACGGTTGCCCGAACCCGGGCCGCGCGTATCATGTCGAAGACCCGTCGGCGGATTCTCGCCACCCTCTCGCCTCGATCTCGCCACACATAAGGTGTTCTCCCTGAAGCTGTTCGGCGGGGCCTCCATCCAGGCCACGTCGGGCCCGCTGGCCGGCCGCGCCACACAGCGACGACGCATCGCGCTCCTCGCGATGCTCGCTGTCGCACGCGCGCGGGGGATGAGCCGCGACAAGGTGATCGCGAACCTGTGGCCCGAGCAGGATGCCGAGCGCGGACGCGCGCTGCTGTCCGACTCGATCTATCGCGTGAACCAGGCGCTCGGCGGCGATGCCATCGTGAGCACGGGCGACGACCTCCGCCTCTCATCCGAAATCCTCCCGAGCGACGTCGCCGAATTCGAGGACGCGATCGACCGCGGCGACTGGCAGCGCGCCGTCGACCTGTATGCGGGGCCGTTCCTCGACGGATTTTTTCTGTCCGAGGCCGAAGAGTTCGAGCGATGGGCCGATGGCGAGCGCGACCGGCTCGGACGCGCGTATGCGAGGGCGCTCGAGGCATTGAGCGAGAACGCCGAGCGTCAGGGCGATCTGGTCGCCGCGGTGCGCGGGTGGCGGACTCTCGCGGCGCACGATCCCTACAGCTCGCGCGTCGCGGTGCGGCTGATGCGCGCGCTCGACCGCTCGGGCGACCGTGCCGCCGCGCTTCAGCATGCGCGCGTCCACGCGACGCTGCTCGCCGGGGAGTTCGGCACACAGCCCGATGCCGCGGTCGCCGAGCTCGAGGCGTCGATGCGCGCGCAAATGACCGCGCCCGCACCAGCGCCCGCACCGTTGCCTGCATCGTCGCCCGTCTCATCGCCCGCACCGGGACCCGAGCCGCCACCACCCGAGGTCGCTTCCACTGATGACGTTGCGGCGCGGCCGTCCACGCCGCGTCGACCCCACCTCGCCCGCTGGATTGCCGCTGGCGCCCTCCTCGTCTTGATCGTCGTCATCGCGATCATCGCTCGCGCGCGAGAACCGAGGCGCGGCGCAACCGATCGCACGAGCGTCGCCGTCCTTCCGTTCGTCGACCTCAGCCCCGCGCACGATCGCGAGTACTTCAGCGACGGGATGACGGAGGAGCTGATCAACACGCTCGGACGCGTCGAGGGCGTGCGGGTCGCGTCGCGCATGTCGTCGTTCGCCTTCAAGGGGAAGACACCCGACGTCCGCGAGGTGGGGACACGGCTCGGCGTTGCGACCGTGCTCGAGGGCAGCGTGCGCACGGCCGACAGCACGCTCCGCATCACCGCACGATTGTCGGACGCGCGCGAGGGGTATCAGCTCTGGTCGCGCACGTACGAGCGCAAGCTGGAGGACGTGTTCGAGATTCAGGAGGAGATCTCACGGTCGATCGTGGAGACGCTCAAGGGGACGCTGCTCGGGAGCGCCGATTCGGCGGCCACCGCCAAACGCGATCGCGATCTCGAAGCGTACAGCTTGTATCTGCGCGGACGACACGCGTGGTACCGGCGTACGCGGGAAGGGCTGCGGGCGGCGGCGACGTACTTCGCCGAGGCAATCGAAAAGGACCCGCAGTACGCGCTCGCGCACGCCGGGCTCGCCGACGCGCACGCGGTGCTCGGATTCTACGACTACCTTCCCCCTCGTGAGGCATTCCCGCAGGCGGAGCGGGCCGCGAAGCGCGCGATGGATCTCGATTCCAGTCTGGTGCAGCCATACGCGACCCTCGGCTACGTCGAGCTGTATCACCACTGGAGCTGGGGGCGAGCGGAAGAATGGTTCACGCGAGCGATCGACGTGGGGCCAAGGTATTCGACCGCGCACCAGTGGTACGCGAACTTCCTCACCGTACGTGCTCGCTTCGACGAAGCGGAACGGGCGATGCGCCGCGCGCAGGAGATCGATCCGCTCTCGCTGATCGCCAGCGCGGCGCTGGGGTGGGTGCTGTACTATGCCGGCGAGTACGAGCGTGCCGTGGAGCAATGTCGTCTCACGCTCGAGCTCGATCCGACGTATGCGGTGGCGATGCTGTGGCGTGGGTGGGCGCTACAGGAGCTCGGACGTATCGCGGACGCCGTCACCGTGCTCGACAGCGCGGTCAGACTCACGAAGGGCAGCCCGATATTCGTAGCCTCGCTGGCACAGGCGCGCGCTGTCGCCGGTGACAGTGCCGGAGCGCGCATGCTGCTCGCGGATCTCGAGGCGCGCGCGAAAGCCGACTATATCCCGACCTACGAGCTCGCGAAGATCCACCTCGCACTCGACGCTCGCGACCGCACCCTCGATTTACTGGAGCGCGCGTACGATGAGCGTTCGCACTCGATGGTGTTTCTCGGGATCGATCCGCAGCTCCGTCAGTTGAGCGGGGAGCCGCGATTCGAGAGGCTCATCGCGCGAGTCGGAGCGGCACGGTAAGTCGAGGTCGTCCAGGTCGTCGAGGTGATCGAGGTGACTTCATCGCGCGCTGTCACGGCACCGGTCCGCTGTCGAGTTTGTCGAAGACCACTCGACCCCCGACGACCGTCAACACGACGCGGGCATCCCGAATCGTCTCCGGCGGAATGCGCGTGAGATCGCGATCGATCATCACGAAGTCGGCCAGCTTGCCTCGCTCCAGCGAACCCTTCTCATTCTCCGCGAACTCGGCGCGGGCCGCGCCCATCGTGTAGGCGCGAAGCGCCTCCTCCACCGAAATTTTCTGCTCGGGAACCCAGCCGCCCGGCTGCTTCTCGTCGATCGTGCGGCGGGTGACGGCTCCGTAAATCCCCTCGAGTGGAGTCGGTGGGGCGACGTACCAGTCACTGCCGAACGCGAGCGGGGCGCGCGCGTCGATCAGCGACCGGAACGCGTAGGTCGTCCGCGAACGCGCAGGCCCGATCACCTTGTCGGCCCATCTTCCATCGTCGATCGCGTGGTAGGGCTGCATGCTCGGAATCACGCCGAGCGCGCCGAAGCGCGGGATGTCCACGGGCGCAATGTGCTGCGCATGCTCGACGCGGAACCGCCGGTCTCGCTGACCGTTCTCCTTCGCCACGCGCTCGAAGATGTTCAGGATCAGATTGATCGCCCGATCGCCAATGGCGTGCACCGCGACGTGAAGACCGGCTCGATCCGCCGCCGACACCCACGCGTACAGATCCTCAGGCGTATTCACGAGCAGTCCGCGGTCGTTAGGTGCGTCGGTGAACGGCTCGAAGAACGCCGCCGTGTGCGACCCGAGCGAGCCGTCGACGTACGCCTTCAGCGCGCCGCGCTTGAGCCACACGTCGCCGCGCCCGCGCGCGGCCACGGTATCGCGAAGGCGTTGCCACGACGGGAGCGGGACGGCCGCATAAATGCGCGTGCGAAGACGGCCGGCCTCGTGGGCGCGCTCGAACGCCGCGAGATCGGCCCACGATCCCATGTTGTGCACCGACGTCACCCCTTGCTCCGCCACGAAGCGCATCGCGGCGTCGAGCGCGCGGTCCATCTGCTCGTTCGTCGGCGGCGGGATGACACGACCGACGAGCCCGGTCGCATTGTCCTTGAGGATGCCGGTGGGCTCGCCGTTCGCGTCGCGCACAATCGTTCCGCCATCGACGTCGGGCGTCGCCCGGGTGACGCCAGCCGCTCGCAGCGCGGCGCTGTTGGCGAGCCCCATGTGGCCGTCGAGCCGCTGCACCCACACCGGAGTGTTCGGGGTGATCGAGTCGATCCAGTCGCGACGCGGCAGCTCCCCACCCCAGAGCTCGTGATCCCAGTTGCCCTCGGTGATCCACGTTCCCGGCGGCGCCGCCTGCGCGAACGCCTTGATCCGCGCGATGAACTCCGCCGGCGTTTTCGCGTCGCGAAGCTGCACGGACGCGAGGCCAAATCCGCCATCGATGAAGTGGATGTGCGAGTCGATGAAGCCCGGCGCGAGCATCATCCCCTTGGCGTCGATTACCCTGGTGCCCGCCCCGGCGAGCTTTCGGACTTCCGCGCTCGAGCCCACGGCGGCAATGCGATCGCCGGCGACGGCAATCGCATCGGCCCAGGGCCGCCGCGGATCGCCAGTCCAGGCGCGCGCGTTGACGACGGCAATCGTGACGGGAGCCTCAGTCACGGGCGCGCTCGCGCAGGCGAGGAGAGCGAGGAGGAGGAGTAGACGGGTCGGAGGCACGTGGTCAAAGGTGATTGAGGGTGTCAAGGGTGTCGAGGGTG
>DASTYE010000136.1:0-12182 GCA_035765135.1 Gemmatimonadaceae bacterium
GAGAATGACGTCAGTCGATATCGCGTGTCGATCACGATCGAGCAGCGCGACCGACCGGGCGCGCTCGCACGGCTCGGCGCCGCGATCGTCGGCGGAGTCCGCTCGGCCGTGGGACGCTCATCGCGCGGCGAGGGGCGCGTCACGCTCAGCTACGACCGGGATCTGCCGGCGGGGCCGGTGGCCCTGGACTATCTCTCGGTGGATGCGAATGGACTCGAGACCGGGTCGTACACCGTGACCGTCGCCGTCGAGGACCTGATCGGGAAACGGCGTGTCACGCGGTCGAACGCCATCTACATCGTCGAGTAGGCCGGACATCACCGAGCCAGGCACTCGCGGGACGCGGACGAGCGACTACGACTTCACGCTCCCCGCCGACCGGATCGCGCAGCATCCACTCGCGCGACGCGATGAGAGCCGCCTCCTACTCGTCAGGCGTGAGGGGAGCTCGATCGAGCATCGCCGCTTTCCGGACCTCGTCGGCCTGATTCCGCCGGGCGATGCGCTCGTCCTCAACACGACGAAAGTGTTTCGTGCACGGCTGCTGGGCAAACGGGCCTCGGGAGCGGACGCGGAGATTCTGCTGCTGCGGGAGGTAGGCGACGGGAAGTGGGAGGCGATGGTGAGTCCCGGCGGGAAGGTCCGGCCGGGGAGGACGGTGAGCATCGCACCGGGATTCGACGTCGACATTCTCGAGATTACCGATCGCCGCACGCGCATCGTGCGACCGAGGGTGAGCGGCTCGGTGATGGAAGCGGTCGAGCGGTACGGCCACGTACCGCTTCCTCCGTACATCGCGCGGGCCGACGCGCCGGCGGATGTCGATCGGTATCAAACGGTTTACGCGCGAGAGGCCGGCTCGGTCGCCGCTCCGACAGCCGGGCTTCATTTCACGCCGGAGTTGCTCGACGCCTTCGCCGCACGCGGGGTGCGGCGCGTGGATGTGGTGCTGCATGTAGGTGCTGGGACGTTCAAGCCGGTGGAGGTGGAGGATCCCGCGAAGCACGACATGCACGAGGAGCGGTTTTCCGTGTCGGCGGAGGCGGCGGCAGCGCTCAATGACGTTCGTGAATCGAGTGGAGCGATCTGGGCCGTGGGCACGACGTGTGCGCGGACATTGGAGAGCGCGGTCGGTGATGACGGAACCTTTACGGCGCGAGAGGGAGAGACACGTCTGTTCATCCGGCCCCCGTATCGCTTTCGCGCCGTGGACAAACTGATCACGAATTTCCATCTTCCCCGCTCGACGCTCGTGATGCTCGTGGCCGCGTTCGCGGGATACGACCTGACGATGCGGGCGTACCAGGAGGCGATCGACCATGGGTACCGTTTCTATTCGTACGGTGACGCGATGGCTGTCGTCTAGCGTCATGGCGATCGTCGCCTGCACGATGACCGAGCAGTATTACACGCCGTCTCCCGATCAGCCTCGCCTCACGATCGACCTCCTGCGCGACCGCGGCCACAACATCGTGCGCACGGAGTGTCAGCGACTGATTGGCGTTAGGCAGTCGGTGACGGGCGTCGCCCACATCACGGTCGAGGTCGAGTCGGATGGCGAGATCCGGCGTGCGGTCATCCAGCACAGCTCCGGGGACGAGCGGATGGACGAGATCTTCGGTGGCCTCGCGGCGCAGCTGAAGGTCGACCCGCCGGCGAACGTGCGCGGCGAGACGATCCCCGGCACGATCAGGATCGGCTATTCGTGCTCGCCGACGACGGGCACGATCACGGTCGAGGGAGTGACGCTCACCGGATGAACGATCGCGAGTTCGCGTTCAGGATCGACGCGACCGCCGGCGCCGCCCGCGCCGGCGTTTTCTTCACGCCGCACGGTGCGGTGGAGACGCCGACGTTCATGGCGGTCGGCACACAGGCGACGGTGAAAACGCTCGACCCGCGCGAGCTTCGCGACGCGAAGATGCAGATGATTCTCGCGAACACCTACCACCTGCACCTGCGTCCGGGCGAGGAGATCGTTCGGCAGCTGGGCGGCCTGCACCGCTTCATGCAGTGGGACGGACCGATCCTCACCGACTCCGGGGGATTCCAGGTTTTCTCCTTGGAGACGCTGCGCACGGTCAGCGAGGAGGGCGTTGAATTCCGCAGTCACATCGATGGCTCGCGCCGGTTCTTTTCCCCGGAGCGTGTGATCGAGATTCAACGCGCGCTGGGCGCGGATGTGATCATGCAATTCGATCACGTCGTGCCGGGCAGCGCGGCGTACGGGCTGGCGAGTGACGCGAGTGAGCGCAGTGTGCGCTGGCTGGCGCGCTCCGTCGCCGCGCTGGGCCAAGGGCCAAGGGCCACGGGCCACGGGGAGGGTGAAGGGTCACAGGACAACGGTGAATCCTCGACCCTCCCCCTGGCCCCTGGCCCTTGGCCCCAGGCCCTCTTTCCGATCCTGCAGGGCGGCACTCACGCCGAGCTCCGCCGCAATGCCGCGCGGGCGATACGCACAATCGCCGACTTCCACGGCTACGCCATTGGCGGCCTCTCCGTCGGTGAGCCCAAGCCGCAGATGTATGCCATGCTCGAGGTCGCGCACGACGAGCTGCCTCAGGATCGGCCGCGGTACCTCATGGGAGTGGGCTTCCCCGAGGATCTCATCGAAGGCGTCGCGCGCGGCGTAGACCTGTTCGACTGCGTCGCGCCGACGCGCAACGGGCGCCAGGGGACGGCCTTCACGTCCGACGGAAAGCTCAATGTTCGGCGAGCCGAGCTGCGAAACGATCCGCGACCACTGGATGAAGGGTGCGAATGCTCGACCTGCGCACGCTTCTCGCGCGCCTACATCCGCCACCTCTTCGCGAGCGAGGAGGTCCTTGGGCTGCGTCTCCTCTCGCTGCATAATGTACATTTCCTGACGGCGATCATGCGCCGCGCGCGGCGCGCCATCCTCGAAGGCGGTTTTCCGGCGTGGAGCCGCGATTGGCTTCAGCGCTATCACTCACGACCGGCTCCAGTCACATGACCGCAACACTCGCGATCCTGCTCATCGGTGCCCCACAGGGAGAAGGCAGCGCGAATCCCATCGGCCTGCTCCTGCCGTGGATTCTCGTGTTCGGCATCTTCTATTTCATCTGGTTCCGGCCGCAGCAGCGCGAGCGCGCCAAGCACGATGAGCTGCTCAAGAACCTCAAGAAGGGCGATGAGGTCGTCACCGCCGGTGGCATCATCGGTGAGGTGATCCACATCAAGGAGACGATGAAGGACGGGCAGCCGGTGAAGTCGATGGAGGATCGCATCACCATCAAGACGGGAGAGTCGCGCATCGTGGTCGAGCGGGGACGCATCGCTCGCGTCGTCGCACCTCGAACGGAAGCCGCCCCGCAGTGAGTCTGCTCGACATCTACGTCCTCGGCGCGCCGATCCTGCGGGAAGAGACGCGTGCCGTCACCGACGTCGGTCCCGAGCTCCAGAAGCTCATCGACGACATGTTCGAGACGATGTACGCCGCGAAGGGAATCGGTCTGGCCGCGCCGCAGGTCGGCCGTACCGAGCGCGTCGCCGTCATCGACGTCGAGGGCGCGAAGCACGTCATCATCAATCCGGAGATCGTTCTGCGCGAGGGATCGCAGAAGGGCGAGGAAGGATGCCTTTCCATCCCCGACATATACGCCGACGTGGAGCGCGCGATGCGCGTCGTCGTCAGGGCGCAGGATCGCGAGGGACACCCTACGGAGATCGACGCCAGTGAGCTGCTCGCGCGTTGCCTTCAGCACGAGATCGACCATCTGCACGGCAAGCTCTTCATCGATTATCTCGGGCTGCTCAAGCGGCGTGCGGCGCTCAAGAAGTGGGACAAGCTTCGCGACGGGAACAAGTCGCTGACTCGTTCGGTGGCTGCGCTCGAGGTGGCGAAGCACCACCACCGCGACGAGGAGCTGTGACGTGCGCGTTCTTTTCTGGGGAACGTCGGCGTTCGCCGGTCCATCTCTCCGCGCTCTGGTCGGCGAGGGATTCGATGTCTGCGGCGTCGTCACCCAGCCCGATCGCCCTCAGGGCCGCTCGCGCTCGACGCTCGTTCCCTCTGCGATAAAGGAAATCGCTGTCGCCGAAGGCATCCCCGTGCTGCAACCGGAGAAGCCGCGCGGCGAGGAATTCCTCGACGAGCTTCGCGCGCTCGAGCCCGAGATCTCCGTTGTCGTCTCGTACGGTCACATCCTCTCAAATGACGTGATCGAGCTTCCCGAGCGTGGGACGGTCAACGTTCACGCCTCGCTCCTCCCGAAGCTGCGCGGGGCCGCGCCGATTCAGGCCGCGATTCGAGAAGGGTTCATCGAGACCGGCGTGACCATCATGCGGATGGTCCAGGCGCTCGACGCGGGACCCATCATTCTCCAGGCACGCACGCCGATCGCCGAGGATGAGACGGCCGGTGAGCTCGAGCTTCGCCTCTCGGAGCTCGGTGCCCTCGCGCTCATCGAAGCGCTCACGCTCCTCGCGCTCGGTGAGGCCAGCGAGCGCGAGCAGAACGAGGAGCACGCCACCTACGCACCCAAGATCGAGCGCGAGATGGCGATTGTGCCGTGGGACGAAGGGTGCGGCGTCGTCGCGCGTCATATTCGCGCCTACGACCCGAAGCCGGGTGCCTTCACGATGCGAAAGGGTGAGGAGCTCAAGCTGTTCGGGGCGCTGGCCACCGACTCCGCCGGAGACGAAGGGGGCCACCTCGCCGGCCAGGTCCTCGAGATCGACGCCACCGGGATGCTGGTTGCTTGCGGCGACGGGGCGGTGCGCGTCCTACAGGTGCAAGCCCCGGGCAAGCGCCGAATCACCGCCGAGGAATTTGCTCGAGGCCGTCATATCGCGGTCGGGGATGTACTCGGCAAGTAACGGCTATAGGCGTGGCCCCCTCTGGGCCAATATCTTGTAAGACATGGCCTTCACTGGAACTGGCTCAGTCACCGAATCGCGGCGCGCCGCGGCCGAGGTTCTCGCCGACCTGCGGGCGGGCGAGCTGCTCGACCCGTCGTTCGAGTTGCGCGCGGCCCCGCTCGACGCGCGCGACCGGCGGTGGACCCAGGAGCTGGTGTACGGAATGCTGCGCCGCCGCGCGATGCTCGACGCGCTCCTGTCCGACCGCGTGCGCGGCGGTCTCGTGCGGCTCGACCCCGACCTCACCGACCTGCTCCGACTGGGCGCGTATCAACTGCTGCACATGCGCAGCGTTCCCGCCTACGCGGCGATCGCGCAGACCGTTGAGCTGAGCAAGGAGCGTCATGGGCTGGGCGCGAGCAAGCTCGCCAACGCGGTGCTCCGGCGTCTCGATCGCGAGCGCGAGATGCTCGACGCGACCGTTCCCACCGACCCCGTGGACGCACTCGCGTTGCGTCATTCGCATCCGCGCTGGCTCGTTGCCCGCTGGGTGGGACGGTGGGGGGCCGAAGAGACCGAACGGCTCCTCGAGGTGAACAACGTCGAAGCGCCGCTGGTCGTTAGGCCGTACAACATCGTTCGTGAGCAGCTCGAGGCAACGCTCGAGAGCGTCGGCGTCGAGATCGTGGATGCACCGCTCGCTCGCGATTCCCTGGCGATCAGGAGCCCGGTGTCGCTCACGGAGCTGGGCGCCTATCGACAGGGGCTCTTCTTCGTACAGGATCCCGCGGCGACGCTCGTGGCCCAGTACGCGGCGTTCCCGGCGGGCGCTGAGGTCGCCGATCTCTGTGCCGCGCCGGGTGGCAAGGCGCTGGAGCTGGCGCGGACCGCCTCCTTCGTGGTCGCCGGCGATCGCTCGCTGCAGCGGATTCAACGCACGCAGACGAACGCGCGACGTGTCGACGCGCGCAACGTGCTCATGGTGGTCTCCGATGCGCGGACCCCCGCCATCCGACCCGTGGACGCGGTGCTGCTCGACGTGCCGTGCACCGGGACAGGGACGTTCCGCCGTCACCCCGATGCGCGGTGGCGTCTCAAGGTGTCGGACATTGCGGTGCTCGCGGCGACTCAGCGGAGCATCCTGCGGGCGGCGGCCGACGTCGTGAAGCCCGGCGGCCTGCTCGTCTACGCGACATGCACACTCGAGCCGGAGGAGAACGACGCGCAAATCGAGGCGTTCCTTCGCGAGAATCCCGAGTGGATGCTCGAGCCGCCGCCGGAGGGAACGGTCCCGGCACCGGTGCTCGACGCCGGCCGTCTCCGCGTTTTCCCGCAGCGGCATGGCGTCGATGGCGCGTTCGCGGCGCGACTGCGGAGGGCGCGCGGGTGAGGTGGCGGAGCAGCGCGCGCCGCGCCATCCCCTATGTGGTCGCCGCGACGGCGGGCTTCGTTCTCTCCTATCTCATCGTCGCCTTCTTCGTCTTCCCGGCGACGATCATCCCGAGCGACCGCAAGGTGCCTAACGTGGTTGGCATGACGTACGACGAGGCGGCCCGGCGTCTGACGGCCGTCGGGTTTCGCGCCGCCAGTGGGGAGCAGCGATTCCACGCCAGTGCGCCGCCGGGCACCGTGCTGGAGCAGGATCCGCCCGAGGGTGCCGTCGAGGCGAAGGGCGCCGAGATCGTGCTCCATGTCAGCTCCGGTCAGCGGCGGGGCGAGGTGCCGAACGTCGTCGGCATGACGCGCCAGCAGGCCGAGCTGGCGATCGAGAACGCCGGCCTCGATGTGGGCGCCGTCGAAGAAATTCGCTCGACGCAGCCGCGGGGTACCGTGTCCGCCTCGCGACCCGTTGCGGGAACGCGCGTCACGGTGCCCTCTTCGGTGACGCTCACCGTGAGCGTCGGGCCAGCATCGGTGGACATGCCCGACGTCGTCGGCGAGAGCTACTCCCGCGCGCGGACCGTGCTCGAGCAGCTCGGGCTGCGGGTGGGCGACGTCAACGTCGACTCGACGAGCCTGGCGCCGGGCAACACCGTGATCTCGCAGTCGCCGGCGGCAGGTCGCGCCGTGGGAGCGGGGGCCCGAGTCGCCTTGACCGTCTCGGGACGGCCGTGACCGTCCGGATCGCGCCGTCGATCCTGAGCGCCGACTTCGCCCGGCTTGGCGAGGAGATCGCCATGGTGACCGAGGCGGGGGCGGACTGGATCCACGTCGATGTCATGGACGGTCAGTTCGTGCCGAACCTTACGTTCGGCGCGAAGGTAATAGAGACAGTGCGCAAGCTGACGAACCTTCCCATCGACGTGCATCTCATGGTCGTGCAGCCGGAGAAATACCTCGAGGACTTTGCCGCTGCCGGCGCGTCGGTGCTGACGATTCACCCCGAGGTGTCGCCGCATCTGCACCGCCAGCTCGTGCGCATCAAGGAGCTTGGCTGCCTCGCTGGCGCATCGCTCAACCCGTCGACGCCCCTGGACGCTGTGTACGAGGTCGCTGGCGACCTCGACCTTCTCCTGATCATGTCGGTGAATCCCGGCTTCGGCGGCCAGAAGTTCATCCCCGCATCGGTCGACAAGATTCGGCGTGCGCGGAAGATGCTCGACGACGTCGACAGTCGCGCGGCGCTCGAGGTCGATGGCGGCATCAACCGCGAAACGATCGCGCAGGTGTGGCATGCCGGCGCAGACACCTTCGTCGCCGGCAACGCGATTTTCAGCGCGAAGGACCCGCGCGCAGAGCTGAGGGCGTTGCGGGCGAAGTGCGCGGTGGCGGCATGACGCGCCGAGAGCAGTGGGGCTGGATCGTCGCCATCGTGCTCGTTCTCATCGCGGGCATCGTCGCCACCACTCACGCGTTGCGGGACGAGCTGCGCCCCGTGACGCTCGGCAGCAAGGCGCCGGCGTTCGAGGCGATGACGCTCGACGCCCATCCGGAGCGTCGCACGCTCGAGGACTATCGCGGCAAGGTGGTGCTCCTGAACATCTGGGCGACCTGGTGTGGCCCGTGCATCGTCGAGATGCCGACGATCGAGGCGCTTCATCGGGAATTCGAGGGAACCGACTTCCGCATCGTGGCCGTCAGCGTGGATGCGCCCAACACCGAGAAGACGATTCGCGAATTCGTGAAGGAGCTCGGGCTCACCTTCGAGGTGTTGTACGATCCCGAGGGAGACATCGCCCTCGCCTATCAGGCCACCGGCTACCCACAGACCTTCGTGATCGGTCGCGACGGCGTCATTCGCAAGAAGGTGATGGGGGCCGTCAACTGGCATTCCGACGGGAATCGCGCGCTCGTCAGGCAGCTTCTCGCCGAACGCGGGGCGTAGATGGCAGCCCCGACGCCCTGGCAGCGCCGGATTACGGCGGCGTTCACCGAGCACCTGCCGCTCAAGCTCGCCGCGCTCTTCTTCGCCCTGGTCGTCTGGCTGGTGGTGAGTGGCGAGCGACCGACGGAGATGGTGGTTCCCGTGCGTGTGGAGATCGGCGTCGACACCTCCGTGACCCTGCGCGGCCCCACCCCCGAAGTGCGTGCGCTCGTCGTCGGCCGGGGGCGTGATCTCATGAAGCTCTGGGACATCCCGCCGACCATTGCGTACCGGTTAGGCAGCGACGTCCCGGACTCGCTGACGATCATGCTCGAGGTCAACAACGTTGAGCTGCCTCCCGGTGTCGCCGGCATCGTGCGCGACGTGCAGCCGAGGAGCTTGAGGTTGCGCTTCGATGTGCAGACGAAGCGGTTCGTGCCGGTGCGCTCGGCGATTCGCGTTCGGGCTGACTCCGGGCTTCGCGTCGCGGGGCCAGTGCAGGTGGAACCGACGCGTGTCCAGCTCATTGGCGAGCGGCGCACCGTACGCTCGATCGACACCGTATCGACAACGGCGACGGAGCTCGTCGTGCGGGACACGGCGCCGGTGACCGTCGCACTCGACACCGCCGGCCTGGGCGTGCGCGTCAGTCCCGCGTTCGTTCGGGTGCGAGTCCCGGTGACCGTCGAGGAGCCGGCGCGTGCCGCGACAGTGGGGAGCCGGCGACGTCAGTGACTCGCGTGCTGGGGATCGAGACGTCGTGCGATGAGACGTCGGCGTCGGTCGTCCAAGGCACGGGCGATCGCGTCGAGCAGAAATCGCTCGTGATCCTCTCTCAGGACGTGCACAAGGTATTCGGCGGCGTCGTTCCGGAGATTGCCTCCCGAGCGCACCTCACGAGCATCGTACCGGTGGTGAACCGCGCGCTGTCGGAAGCGGGCGTCGAGCTGAGTGACGTGGACGCGATCGCGGTGACGTACGCGCCGGGCCTCGTCGGCGCGCTGCTCGTCGGCGTCAGCTATGGCAAGTCGCTCGCATTCGCGAGCGGGCGGGCGCTGGTGGCGGTGCATCACATGGAGGGTCACCTGTTCGCCACCCAGCTCCAGCGCCCCAACGCGGTGCCCCCCTTCACCGCCCTGCTCGTTTCCGGCGGGCACACTTTGCTCGTGGACGTCGAGGCGTGGGGCCGCTATCGCCTGCTCGGTCAGACACGCGACGACGCCGCCGGCGAGGCCTTCGACAAAGTCGCGAAGCTGCTCGGCCTGCCGTATCCTGGTGGCCCGCACATCGAGCGGATCGCGAAGGAGGGTGATCCGTCGCGATATCGCTTCGCGCGCCCGATGCTGCGGCGCGATCAGCGCGTGGGCGACGCCGACTACTACGACGTATCGTTCTCGGGACTCAAGACCGCGGTGCTGAACGCCACGAAGACCGCCGATGTCGGAGCCGAGCGTGCGCACATTGCGCGCGGGTTCCAGGAGGCGTTGATCGAGACGTTGGTGGAGAAGACCTACCGCGCCGCCCGGGAGCACGGTCGCCGCCGTGTGGTGTTAGGCGGCGGAGTCGCCTGCAACGCGACGCTCGTCGCCGCAATGCGCGCTCGTCTCAGCCAGCTCGACGCGGAGGTCTTTGCGCCGAGCCCGCGGTTGGCGACGGACAACGCCGCGATGATCGCGCGCGTCGGACTGTTCCGGTACGAGCGAGGCGAGCGCGCGCCGCTCGACCTCAATGCCTATGCATCGCTCCCCTTGCCAGGATTGATTGCCGCATGACGATCGACCATCAGCCGCTCTCGTACGAAGTCGGTCCGCTCATGATCACCGGCTTCGGCCTCGCCGTGCTGGCGGCGTTCGTGATCGCGCAGGTCGTTGCGCAGTCGGAGCTGAAGCGGCGTGGTCACGATCCCGAGCCGGTGGGCGATCTGATCTTCGCAGCCGTCCTGGGCGGACTGCTCGGCGCAAAGCTCTATTTCGTCGCGTTGACCGGCGACATGGACACCCTCTTCAGCAGAGGCGGCTTCGTCTTCTGGGGTGGATTGATCGGCGGCATCATCGCGGTGAGCGCGGTGGTGATGCGGAAGAAGCTCGGCTTCTGGCGGATCGCCGACGTCGCGGGATTGTCGATCATGTCCGCCTATGCCGTGGGCCGCACGGGATGCTGGGCGGTGGGCGATGACTATGGCCGCCCCTGGGACGGCCCCCTCGCGGTCCGCTTCCCCGACGGCGCCCCCCCATCGTCCGCCGAGAACATGCAGGAGATGTTCGGGATCCCCGTGGCGTCGGGGACGCCACCGAACACGGTCCTGGCCGTGCACCCGACCCAGCTCTACGAAGTGACGATGGCGTTCCTCCTTTTTCTCGCGCTGTGGAAGATGCGCGACCACAAACACGCGCAGGGGTGGCTCTTCGGCGTGTATTGCGTGATGGCGGGAGTGGAGCGGTTCATCATCGAGTTCTTCAGGGCCAAGGACGACCGTTTCTTCGGGACGCTGACCGTGGCCCAGGTGATCGCGATCGTCTTCGTCGCCGGCGGCCTGGCGATCATGGCTGCCCGGCGGCGAGTGACCCCGGAGGCCGCCGGGATCTACGCGACGGCGTGATGCCGCCTGCATCGGATGGAGACTGACGTCGGGAGAGCTTCCCGCCATTTGTGAGAGCATGTCGCAGACGAGCCAGAGCCCGAAGCTGATCCCGGCCGTCCGCCGGCAGATGCGGACCAGGCATCTGAGCCGGTTGACCGAGGAGGCGTACGTCCGCTGGATCGTGCGCTACGTGAAGTTCCACGGGATGCGTCACCCGCGCACGTTAGGCGAGCAGGAGATGCGGGAGTTCCTTTCGCACCTGGCGGCCGACCAGAACGTGACCGCGTCGACCCAGAGCCAGGCGCTGGCCGCGCTCCTCTTCCTCTACGTCGACGTTCTGCGCGACCCCGCCCCCTGGATCAGCGACGTGGTCCGCGCGCGCCGTCCCGGGCGACTCCCCGTAGTGATGACCCGGGAGGAAGTGCGTGCCGTGCTCGGTCGGATGAAGGGTGAGCCGAAGCTCGTGGCACTCCTCCTCTACGGTTCCGGCCTGCGGCTCATGGAAGCGCTCCAGTTGCGCGTCAAGGACGTGGACTTCGGCCTCAATCAGATCACCGTCCGGGGTGGCAAGGGCGATCGCGACCGCGTGACGATGCTTCCGGCGGCCGGTCGCGTTCCCCTGGAGCGCCACCTTGCCCGGGTGAAGCGCCTTCACGAGCGCGATCTGGCGGCCGGCGCCGGCCGGACCATCCTTCCGCACGCGCTCGCGCGAAAATACCCGAACGCGGCGGCCGAGTGGGCGTGGCAGTGGGTGTTCCCGGCGCACCGCATCGGGCTCGATCGGGCCACGCGAGCGCAATACCGGCATCACCTTCACGAGACCGCCGTGCAGCGCGCAATGCGTGACGCCGTGCGCGCGGCGCATTTGTCGAAGCGCGCGACCTGCCACACCTTTCGGCACTCGTTCGCGACCCATTTACTCGAGGATGGGCACGACATTCGGACGGTGCAGGAGCTGTTAGGGCATCGCAGCGTGGCGACGACGATGATCTACACCCACGTGTTGAATCGCGGGGGTTTGGGGGTGAAGAGTCCGGCGGATAAGCTGTGATCTGCCTGACGCCTAAGCGTGTCTGGTTTTTGGGTGTTGCGGGGTGGCGGAATAATCCGGTACGTTTTCGACTAATCCGTACCTTCCACGCAGGGTTTGCTGCGGCGAGGTTTTGGTTCGGCGGGGGCCAACATGATGCCGCACGGGCACTTTCCGGGTTTAGCGCCGTAACTAAACGAGGCGGTGGATGCTGCGTTTTTTCGCCACACAAGCTGCAGAATAGGCGTTCTGCAGTCACCGAACTTTCATGAATGATAGAGTAATCTCCGCACGATTCCGGGAAGCGGACCAGCCGGCTCTCTTTGCCGAGTTTCAGTATCTCGTTCAGTGCCCGCGATGCCAGGCCCAGGCCGTTGTCGCGCGCGAGGCGGGGACCGTCCACTACCGGTCCTCCGGCGGCCATATCACGCCCAACCCGCACGTGC
>DASTYE010000137.1:0-4699 GCA_035765135.1 Gemmatimonadaceae bacterium
GGGAGCCGAGCATCGAGCGCGGTCGTCCGACCTCCCGCTGAGACAGACGTGACACTGTCCGCTATCGCTCCTCGCGCGATTGCAGCACTCGCTGAACGGCCGCCTCGAGTGCGCCTGGCAGGTATGTGGGGCTCGGCGACGTCGCGCAGCTAGAACTCGACAGCCGTCCAGTGTGCCCGCTCCAGTGTCTCGGCGTCCGCACAATCGGGCTTGCGCCAGATCACTTCGACGTAGAAGCCGTCAGGGTCGTGGAACCCCAGGATCCACATCGTGCGCATGTCCCGGACCTGGCCGTCGAGCGCGGCTTCTGACGTTAGGCGGCGATGGATCTCCCCGAAGGTTTCCTTGGAAGACGCCGAGAGGGCGAAGTGGTCCAGGCGACCGCGTTGGAACATCGTCCCGGGCGCAGGCGGTAACGCCGGCCCATCGATGAGCTGGAATGGATGAAGCACCGTCATCGCGCCGACGTCCAGGAAGACGTGTCGCACGCCCTCTTCGATCATGTCGAGCGTCTTGTCAGCCTCGAAGATCCGCTTGTAGAAGCCGGCAAGACGGTCGATGTCTTCCGTCAAGAACGTAACGTGGTGGACACCGGCGAGGAGGCTCATGATTTCGCCTTGTACAGCATGAGCTGAGGGAAGCCAAGAGCGCGAGAGTGCTCATCATCGCGCAAGGCGGCACTCGGCCGGCGCTCACTGCTGCCTGACGCAAGCGCGGCATGCGGTCAACGGTGACGGCGTCGCTTCCTTGGCGAGCGGCAGGGTCACCGTGATCGGGCGTGGACGACGTTGATCACCGCGATCGCGATCCAGCCGACGACCGTCGCGAATGTCCCGCCGATGGAGCCGAGGTTCGCGGCGGCCAGAGCGACGAGGATGCCGAGGCCGATCGAGCCGAGCGCAATCACGACGGTGACCGTGTCGCCCCACAGGTCCGGTCGCCGCCGGCGCGCGAGCCGGTCGGCCATCGAGAGTAAGATCGCCTCGTCGTAGTCGCGGCCCAACTCACGGCGGGTCTCCGCCGCGGCCCTCAGCTCATCGGTGGTCATTCGGGCGACGAAAGCACCGTCGCCCGGGGGTTGCGAGCAATTGTGGGGTTGCCCTCAGCCGATTCGCCGGATAGCCACAGCCCGGCTACCAGTTGACGATCTTTGTCGAACCCCGGAATTCCAGGCTCGCACGTCTTCTGGCGGTGTGCGCGGATTCGCGCATTGCGGCACTCTTCCGCTGCAAGCAACGATGCTCCCGGCAGGCGAACGCAGCTGGGCAGGACGCAGCAGTACAGGCCAGGCGACGCCAGCCTGTTGTTGCGGGGTGTGTTCGTCGTCCTGCTCGCTGCGGACCTTCGCCTGACCTAGGCGCGCCACTTCACGCTGCACCCACGCGCCCGCGTTTCGGGCTCTGCGACCGCATGGCCGGCGAGCACCGCATCGAGCGCGCTCCGGAGCCACGCCGCGTCCTGGGACGGATCCCGATGGTCGGCGTCCGGCGCACCGCGGTAGACCAGTCGCTGCTGCCCGTCGAGCACGAGGACGTGTGGCGTGACCTCGGCGCCGAGCGCGCGCGCCACGTCCTGGGACTCGTCGTGCAGGTTCGGGTACGGCCAGCCGTGCTCGCGCACGAAGCGCTTCATGTGGTCGAGCGAGTCGGCCGGGTAGCGCGTCGCGTCGTTGGCGTGGATACCGAGGAAGCGCACGCCGCGCGGCGCATATTCCTCGGCCACCGCACGCAGCCGCGGGTTCCACGCAATCACGTACGGGCAGTGCAGGCAGGTGACAACCAGCACCGTGGCTGGCGGGGCCTCGGCCAGCGGCACCTGGTGTTCGGCGCCGTCGGTGTCGGGAAGCGAGAACGCGGGGACGGTGTCGCCGAGCTGCAAGGTGGTCGGCATGCCCTGAGCCTAGAGAAGGGGTCTCCTCGCGTCTTGGGGGTGAAGTTCGTTGCGACGCCTCGATCCCCACTCGCGAATGGCCTGTGCCCGTGCGTGGATAGCAGGGGCATTCACACCCCGGAATCTGCGACAGCGGTCTGCTCGTCTGCCACTCCCGCCACGGAGAGTACTGCCGGGACAACACGCCGCCGGCGCGTGGTGGACATCGAGCACGATCGGAGTCAGTCGCGATTCGCGGCGTCTAGGTGGTGGAAATCGCTCGAAGCAGCGGTGCGACGCGACCGGGTGGCGTCACGAGCTGGCGGGCAGGCGGTAACGTTCGCGCGTCCATTGGGAGCGGGCGAGGGACCTGGCCCCACGACCCCGCCGCAACCGACCTGACGGCACGGTGCGAACGCCAGGATCGATGGAGGTGGCGTGGTGGCGGATGAGCTGTTTGACCTTTCCCGCTTGACCGACTGCGAGCGACGACTGTGGGACGAGTACTTCGCAGAGCCCAATGAGCGCGATGGTCCCGCCGTTCGGCTGTGGGCCTTCGGGTACGCGTGCATGCTCGATTGCGAGGGACCGCCGGACGTCGTGACCGAGAAGGTTCGCGAGCTGGACCCGGATAACAAGGTCCAGCAGTACGTCGACAACGTGCGCCGCGCCAGATCGCGCGGCGACCTCTAGCAACGCGCGGGCGCGCCAACACCGTTTCTCGCGCATTGCGACACTCGGCAGCTTGGGCCGCGGGCTGCTCCTGGCAGGCGGATGCGAAAGCGGCGTCTGGTACCACGACTCGCCCGTCGTCGCCTTCAGTGGTTCAAGGTTGGCTTGGTCGGCCGCCGATGGCGTCGAACACCGCATTGCGAAAGCGCGCGCCGCGCCGGTCGGCTGGGAAGCGCTCGCGGCTGCGTTCGAGCTTGCTGTCGTCGTAGAAGCGTCGCGCCCACGGGGAGCTCGGCTTGGCGAGGCGGAACGTGGCCCAGAGACCGAAGAGCGGGATGAAGATGGCGAGTACGCCGAGTCCGATGCGGCCCTTGAGGAACGAGATCACCGACAGCACGAGCGCTTGCGCGACGGCGTAGACGATCAGGGGCGCGGTCTCCGCGCTGCCGAGTCCCAGCGGCTCGGTTCCGATCACGACGAGCGCCATGAAAGCGGCCGTGAGCACGACCGCATCCAGGGAGCTTCGGCCTTCGCGGGACCAGTAGACGTCCTCCAGGCGAACCCACAGCGCGAACTCGTCAAGCGTCAGGCCGCACCCGATGCCGAAGCCGAGCGCCGCGATCTGGTACCACGGCGAGCCGCCGCCGAGCGCGAACCCGAGGAACCCGCAGACAAGCATCAGGCCGATGCCCCACACGAGATGGTGCAGGTGCAAGCCCGAGGCGGTCTCCACGTTCCCTGGCCACCACGAGACCTCGGCGCGGATCATCCGCGCGCTCATGCGGATGAACAGGAACGAGAGCACGAAGCCGAGCAGTACGAGGAACGCGGTACTGCGGCCCGGCTCGGACGCATCGGTCAGCAGCGAGGCGTGCACCACCACGGGAACGGGATCGACGACGCTCATCCGCAGGACGCCATCAGCGGCTATGCCAGGCGCACGCTCCACGCCCCCGCGGGGAATGACGTCTTGCACGCCCGCACCATCGCGCTGCCCCTGGGGAGCGAAGCGTCCTCACGTGACGGGCGCGACGGCGGGCTTCCCGCGCCGGAACAGTACGACGAGGGTGGCGATGGTCACCAGCATCGTGCCCCACGTGAACGGTGCGGCGGCGATGGTGTCGGGAATCGCGGCCGTGTCCTCGCCGCGTCCGGCGCCGATGAACGTGGAGAAGTCCCAGAGTCCGTGGATGAGCATCCCGACGACGAGCAGTCCGCTCACGCGTCGCACGAGATAGAGCCCGCTGCCCAGGACGAAGGCGAAGACGACCTGCTGGACCGTCGTGCCGACGCTCTGTCCGGTGAGGATGTTGAGGCCGTGGAAGAGGCCGAACAGCGCCGAGGTGACAAACCACGCGCCAACCTCGGAGAAGCGGGCGCGGGCCCCGACCAGCAGGTAGCCACGGAAGACGATCTCCTCGGCGAACCCGACCATCATCGTGCCGAGCAGGATCAGCAGCACGAGGCCGGCGCTCCAATCCTGCCAGGGAGCGACGATCAGCGTGACCACGATCGCCATGACGAAGAATGCCGGGACCAGCCGCGACCACCGCGGCCACGTCAGTCGCCCGTCCTCCCGGAAGATCGCGTGCCACCAGCCCCAACGAGCGGTCAGGGCGAGCATCGCGAGGATCCCGAGCCCCACCGGGATGATCACGAAGCCCACGACGTTCGACGTCGAGTCGCTCAGCTCGTCGTAATCCACGCCGGATACCAACCCTCCGACCGCCACGACGACCGCATAGAGGGCGGCGACCATGCATGCGCGGGCGAGCGACGGTGCAACTCGCTCGTTGCCTGCCACGACGTTGACCGAGTCCGACATGCATTCTCCGATACTCCGGCGACGGGGTGCGAAGTCAACCTGGCGGTGCAGGTCGCACACATCCGGTACGGCCCGCAGGACGAGGCGGGTCAATACCCGACTTCCGAACACTGGATCGGCATTGGCCGGATGTGCATTTCGGCGTGCTCGCTGATCGTCCGCTTGAACCGGAGAAGCGCCAGCGAGCGCCCGCGCCGCTCGAGAGCTGCGAGCCCGGAACAGGCATCCGCGAGCTGTCCCATCGAGGCAGAGAAGCGACAGCACCGCCAAAGAGCGCAGCCGCGGCCGCGAGCACAACCAGCTCTACACGGTCTCCGACCGAGATCGGGACCG
>DASTYE010000138.1:0-4180 GCA_035765135.1 Gemmatimonadaceae bacterium
CTCATCTTCGACGACTTCTTCGGCGAGCACTGGTTCAACTTCGAGTCGCAGATGCTGAAGGTGCTGCCCCAGGCGCGCCTCGTGCGACTCGATACCTCGCACCCGATCTTCGACTCGTTCTTTCACATCACGTCGCTCGACTATCGCCACCCGTACTTCGGCCATGTGTCGGAGTTCTACGGGATCTTCGAGGACAACGATCCGTCGAAGCGGCTGATGGTGATCGTGAACTACAACAATGACATTGGGGATTTGTGGGAGTGGTCGGACGCGGGGTTCATTCCGATCGAGATCTCCAATGAGGCCTACAAGTTGGGTGTGAACTATCTCATGTACGCATTGACGCATTGATATGACGGCAAAGACGACGAGGTCGAATTGAGGAACGAGCACCGAGGAACAAGGAATTTGATTCGACGTGCTCCTCACCCGAACGATTTCCTCGGGCCTCGGTCCTCGTTCATCTTTTGGACTGCAGGATCTGTCCTCTGTGCCGTCGTCGCGATCTCCGACGCCGAGGCGCAGCGGGGTCGCTGGCGCGGTGGCGGGTTCGGCGTCGCATTGGAGCCGAACGTCCCGTACGACGGGAAGTTCACCTTCGCCCGCATTCGCTACACGGTGTATGGGAGGAGTGGATGGGAGTTCGACTATCCGCAGATGGAGCGGAACCTGCTCACGATGATGCGCGAGCTGACGACGCTGCGCGCGCACGTCGACGGGAGCAACATCCACACGCTCGACGATCCCGAGCTGCTGCGCTATCCGGTGGCGTATCTGTCGGAGCCGGGGTACTGGCACCCGTCCGACGCGGAGGTCGAGGGGCTGCGGCAGTATCTGGCGAAGGGAGGGTTCCTGATCGTCGACGACTTCATGCGCGGCGAGTGGATGAACTTCGAGGCACAGATCCGGCGCGTGCTGCCGGAAGCACGTATCGACCGGCTCGACGTGACGCACCCGATCTTCGACGTGTTCTTTCGCATCTCATCGCTCGACATGAAGTACCCGCACAACCCGAATCTGACTGCCGAGTTTCTTGGCATTCACGAGGACAACGACCCGGCGAAGCCGTTGATGGTGGTGATCAACTACAACAACGACATCGGCGACTACATGGAGTGGTCGGGGCACGGGTGGTGGCCGGTGAACATCACGAATGACGCGTACAAGTTGGCGGTCAATTACATCATCTATGGAATGACTCGTTGAATGAACGAACGGCAAAGACGGCAGATGTCAGAATACAGAGTTCAGAATTCAGACCGAGACTCTGACATCTGAACCCTGAATTCTGACATCTGACGTCTCTGCCTTCCTGAACCAACGCCTAACTCACCACCCCATGACGTCGCTCCAATCGCCGGAACTCGCCACGACCCCCGATATCGACCTCGCCGCGCGCCTCAAGAACGGCCGCGACCAGATCATCTCCGAGCTGCGCACGCGGATCATCGGGCAGGACGCGGTGATCGAGCAGGTGCTCACGGCGCTCTTCGCCGGCGGCAATTGCCTCATCGTCGGCGTGCCAGGGCTGGCCAAGACGCTGCTCATCCATACGATCGCGCAGGCGCTCGACCTCAAGTTCGCGCGCATTCAGTTCACACCGGACCTCATGCCGTCCGACATCACCGGAACGGATCTCATCCAGGAGGATCCGACGACGGGACGGCGGCAGCTCGTCTTCATGCCCGGGCCGATCTTCGCGAACGTGGTGCTCGCCGACGAGATCAACCGCACTCCACCGAAGACACAGTCGGCGCTGCTCGAGGCGATGCAGGAGCATCGCGTCACCATCCAGGGGCGCACCTACACGCTCGAGGAGCCCTTCTTCGTGTTCGCGACACAGAACCCCATCGAGCTCGAGGGCACCTATCCACTCCCCGAGGCGCAGCTCGATCGCTTCATGTTCGAGATCGTGATCGACTACCTCAACGAGGATCAGGAAGTCGAGGTCGTGCAGACGACGACATCGATCGCGACCGAGGGGCCGCAGCGCGCCGTGTCGGGGAGCGACCTCATCGCGTTCCAGCAGCTCGTACGCAAGGTGCCGGTGTCGGATGCGGTCGCCCGTTATGCGGTCACGCTCGCGCGGATGAGCCGGCCGACCTCGAAGGATGCGCCCGACTTCATCAAGAAGTGGGTGGCCTACGGCACCTCGGTGCGCGCGGCACAATACCTCATCCTCGGCGGCAAGGCGCGCGCCCTCATGAACGGTCGGTATCACGTTGGCTTCGAGGACATCCGCGCGCTCGCTGGCCCCGTCATGCGCCATCGCATCATCACCAACTTCAACGCGCAGTCGGAGCGCGTCACGACCGATCAGCTCATCGAGCAGCTCGTGCGTGCCGTGCCGACGCCGCGCTCGGGGATGTAGACGCAATGCACATCGGGCGGGCGCGCGACGAGACGGCGGGGACGATGTTCATCGACCCCAAGACGCTCGCGAAGATCGACAACCTCGAGCTGCTGGCGAGGACCGTGGTGGAGGGATTCATCAACGGTCTGCACCGGTCGCCCAACCTCGGCGCGTCGATGGACTTCGCCGAGCATCGTGCGTACATGCCTGGTGACGATCTGCGGCGGATTGACTGGCGCCTGTTCGGGCGCAGCGACCGCTACTTCGTGAAGGAATTCGAGGCCGACACGAACACGAACCTCCTGATCCTGCTCGACGTCTCGGCATCCATGGGATTCGCGAGCGGGGAGGTCTCGAAGCTCCAGTACGCGAAGTTCCTCGCGTCGTGCCTCGCGTATTTCTCGAGCCGGCAGCGCGACCGAGTGGGTCTCGTCACGTTCGCCGACGCGATCGTCGATTACGTGCCGCCGGCCGCCAAGCATCTCAACATCGTGCTTCAGACGATCGCGCGCGCGACGCCGAACGGTCAGGGGAGTCTCGACGCGCCGCTGCGGCAGGTCGCCGAGCATGCGCGACGGCGTCAGATCGTCGTTCTCATCTCAGACTTGTATGATGAGCCGGAGCGCATCGTGCGCGCGGTGGCGCGACTGCGCAATCGCGGCAACGACCTCATCGTGCTCCATGTCCTCGATCCCGCCGAGCTCGAGCTCCCCTTCGATGACGCGGCCAACTTCGAGGACATGGAGACCGGTGAGGCGATTCCCGTCGTTCCAGGGCTGCTTCGCGATCAGTATCGCACCCTGGTCGCCGACCACACCGCGACCCTCGCGCGCCTCATGCGTGAGGAGCGGATCGACTACGGGCTTTTCAACACGTCACAGCCACTCGACCACGCGCTCTTCGCTTACCTGGCCGATCGGCAGCGGCTGAGCAGGACACGATGAGTCTCACCTTCCTCGCTCCGCTCTTTCTGCTCGGCATCCTCGCGGTGGCGGTGCCGGTCATCGTGCATCTCGTCAATCGCGAGCGACGGAATGCGATCGCCTTCCCTTCCCTGATGTTTCTGCGACGGGTGCCCTTCCGGTCGGTTCGACGGCAGCGCATCCGCCACTGGCTGCTGTTCGCGATGCGGACGCTGGCGCTGATCCTGTTGGCGGCGGCATTCGCGCGTCCCTTCCTCGATCGCGGCGATCGCGACGCGGCCGCGGCCGGCGCCGGTCCGCGCGAGCTCGTCGTGCTTCTCGACCGTTCGTACAGCATGGGCTACGGCGACCGCTGGGCGCGTGCCACCGCGGCCGCTGAGCGCGCGCTCGGCGGACTGAGTGCGGCAGATCGCGCGACGGTCGTCTTGTTCGACGACGAGGCCGTGGCCGCCGCCGGACCCACCGGCGAGGCCGCGATCCTCCGCGCCGCGCTTCAGAAGGCGCGCCCGGCGGCGAGCGCCACTCGTTATGCTCCGGCGCTCTCCGTCGCCCAGCAGCTCGTCGAGCGCGCCGAGCGGCCGCGGCGTGAGGTCGTGATGATCAGCGACTTTCAGCGCGCTGGATGGGATGGGCAGGAGTTGCCCCGGCTCCCGGCAGGAACCGCGCTTTCCGTGGAGAATGTCGGCGATACGGCGGTCGCCAACGTGCTTGTCACCGGAGTGGATGTGACCCGCGACGCCAGGGATGGTGTCGATCGCGCCATCGTTGCCGCCCGGCTCGCGCGAAGCGGTCAGCGTCCGATTGACGACGCTCGCGTCATCCTCGAGCTGAACGGACGCGAGGTCGAAGCGAAGCGCGTCTCGCTTCCCGCCCGCGGCGCAGCTTCGGTGACGTTCGCCTCCGT
>DASTYE010000139.1:0-20825 GCA_035765135.1 Gemmatimonadaceae bacterium
ACGCCTGACGAGCCGGAGGAGAACACGAACAGAGGGTTCTGCGTCTGGGCCGTGAAGGGCAGCCGCGAGAACACCGTGCGGCTCACCGAGTCCGCGACCGCCAGAGCCTCGGCCCAGTCTCCAGCGAGGCGACGATAGCGCGCCTTGTAGGCTCGAATCGTGTTGGGAATGTCGAGGCCGGTCGCGAGCACCTGAGAGGTGAACTGCGCGCTCGGGACGGTGTCGGCATACGCGACGGCGGCGGAATCGAGCAACGCGAGCACGGCGTCGAGCGCCGTCGTTCGATCGACGAACGCCGGCGTCGGATCGGTGTAGGTATCGATCGCGAGCTGCTCGAACGCCTGAAGAAGCTCACCGATCGCCGCCGCCTTGAAGAGATACGCGAGACCGAGCAGACCGCTGCGCGTCCCCCGCGGCATCTCGACGTTGCCGGCGTTGCTGATGATGTCGTTCGCCGTCTTGATCGTTCGATAGCCCGAGTTCCAGGGGTCGATCGTTATACCGGCGCCCTGCGGGACGGTGCCGCCCTCGGCATCGGAGATAGTGGAGAACGCCGTCCCGATCGCGCCAAGCTCCTCGGTGAGCAGGCCGGCGGAGTAGATGAAGTTTCCGGTCGATGATCCGAAGCGCGCCTGGAGGCCGACGCCAAGCGCCATGAGGCCTTCCGCGCTGGTGACGACGGTTTCCTGCGTCGGGGCGTTCGGATTGGTGGTATCGAGGTCGCAAGCCACGAGCCCGAGGGAGCTCGCGAGCAGCGCCTTCGTCATGAGCTGTCGCATGTCGTCTCCGCTCAGTAGGTGAACCGCAGCGTGGCGGACCAGGTACGTGGGATGGGGATCGATGCGAAATCGAATCCGCGGTCGGCCACGGTGCCCGTGAGGCCCGGCGAGTTTTGAGCGAAGAGATTCACCTCGGGATCATATCCGCTGTAGTCCGTCCACATGTAGAGGTTGCGTCCGCTCAGCGTCAGCTCAATGCCCTCGGCGAAATACCGGCGGATGAATGGCTGGTTGAGCGTATAGGAGGCGGAAATTTCCCTGAGCTTCACGAACGAGCCGTCTTCCACGTATTCGCCGAAGATTCCCAGTCGCCGCGCGAAAAATCCCGGCGGGAGCTTGCGCGGATCGCCATAGGGCAGGAACTCCGCTTCGTTTTCCGAGTTGTTGAGTGCGGTACCGAGATCGCGAATGCGACGCGACAGGTTCATCACGTCGTTGCCGAAGGTGCCGTCGAGGAACACGCGGAGCCGAAGGTTGTCGCCGAGCTGGAACTCGTTGAGCAGCGACCCGATCCAGTCGGGGTTGGGATCGCCCAGCACCGCGCTGGCGGAGTCGGCGCAATTGCCGCCGACGAATGCACGCCGTGTCGCCACATCCGACGAGATGCTCGAGCTCGGCCGGAGGCGTCCGAGGGAGTCGAGGAGGTACGCGCCCGTCTGGCAGTTGCGCAGCGCATAGGCTCCGTAGAAGATGCCGACGGGATCACCCTGCCGAATGCGGTTGGGATATCCACCCGCCGACTGGAAGCTTGGAATGTCGAGCCGCTCGACACGATTACGGTTCCGCGAGTACACGGCGGTGGTGTTCCAGCGGAAGTTCGGCTGATCGACGTTGATGGTCCGCGCGAGCAGCTCCACTCCCTTGTTGCTCATCGAGCCGATCGCCGAGAATTGTCTGGAGTATCCGGTGCTGGTCGCGACCGGACGGAAGAAGAGCAGGTCCTTGACGAGCTTGTCGTAGTACGTCGCCTCGAGAGAGATCCGCTCGTTGAGGAATCCCATGTCGGCGCCCACTTCCCATTCGCGCTGGCGCTCCGGCTTGAGCGCCGCATTGCCGAGCGTGATGCTGTTGACGACGCCGGGCTTGCCGTCGAACGACGCCGATGTGTAGTCATCGAAGCGCGAGTAGGCGTTCAGCGTCGACGGCTGGTTTCCGGCGAAGCCGATCGCGGTGCGCAGGCGGAGCGAGCTCACCGTATTGGCCGAGACGAGATCGCGGAACCAGGTGTCCTCCGAAATCACGTAGGAGAGCGAGCCCTTCGGGAACACCTGCCACCGCTCATCGGGGCCGAACGTTGACGACGCGTCCCACCGAACCGCTCCGGTGAGGAAGAGCCGGTCACGCCACGCGATCTGCTCCTGTGCGTAGACGCCGAACGTCTTCAGGTCGACGATGCCCTGCGAGGCGGCGGGCGTGGCACCCCCACTCACAACCTCCACGACCGGAATGAGATTCGAGGCCGCAGCCGTTGTGTTGCGGATGCGCTGCTGCGTGTAGTTCAAGCCGCCGCTCGTCGTGAGCTGGACATCGTCCAAGTCCACGATGTAGTTGGCGACCAGGTCCTGATTGAGGATGCGGGAGTTGCTGATCGCGTTCGCCGCGAGCCCGGTCGCGGCCGTACCCGAGGGGAACGACCCGCGCGGGAAGAATTCTCCTTGCTCCATCGAGTACCCGTCGTACCCGAGCGTGTAGTTGACGGACAGCTGGTCGAGCGGCGTCCACCGAGCCTGCGCGCTGCCGATGAACCGGTTGATGTCCTGCGGGTTCTTGAACCGCTCGATCGCGAGCAGTGGATTGGGGTTGAGCACCGGCCCGAAGGGATAGACGCCGGCGACGGGCCGGGGATCGAACGTCGTGGGGTTGAACAGGAATGCCGTGAGCACGCCCAGCTGCTCACCGTTGACCATGAAGTCGTTATGCGTGTTCACGAAGTTGGCGCCGAGGTCGAGCGTGAGCCGGGGGCTGATCTGCTGCGTCATGTTGACGCGTCCGCCGCGCCGTGATGACGCTTCTCCCCTCTGGATCCCGTCGTCCTGCGTCCACGTTCCGTTCACGTAGTAGCGTGTCAGCTCGTTCCCGCCGTCCACACTCAGATTGCTCTCCATCGTCCACGAGTCGCGGAAGATCATGTCCTGCATGTCGACGCGCGTTACGGGATTCCCGAAGATGTCGAGCGGGAAATCGTTGATGCGCAGCCGTGTCGGCAGCTCGTTCCGCGCCGCGCGCCCCTGAAACGTGATGCGTGAGCGCCCGCGCGTGCCGCGCTTCGTGAAGATCTGAACGACGCCGTTGTTCGCACGCGACCCGTAGAGCGCGGCGGCGGCGGCACCACGAACGACCTCGATGCGCTCGATGTCGGCCGGGTTGAGGTCGGCCAGGCGGTTCTGCACGTTGCCGCGCGACCCGAGGAGGCGCAGCTCCGCCGAGCTGTTGTCGACGATCACGCCATCGACGATGTAGAGGGGATCGGAGCCGGAGATGAATGAGCTGGTACCGCGGAGCCGAACGGTCACCCCCCCACCGCCGGGGGTTCCGGAGTTCTGCGTGATCTGCGCGCCAGCGATTTTCCCCTGGAGTGCCTGGTCGATCGTCGTCGCGTTCGATTTGGAGATCGCGGCGCTGTCCACGCTGGCAATGCTCGTCCCTACGGCACGCCGTGTCGTGGGCGCGCCGGTACCGGTCACGACGACTTCGCCGAGGGTGGTCGCGGCTTCACTCATCGCGAAGTCGGCGGTGGCCGATGCACCGGCGGCGACATCGACCTCCCGGCGCATTTCGGCGTAGCCAATGCGGCGGGCGACGATGACGCGCCGACCCGATGGCACGTTAGGCACGGAGTACTGGCCGGTCGCATCCGAGAGAGCACCCAGCAGAGTGCCTTCGACACGCACCTGGGCATTCGCCAGCGGTTGGCCGTTCCCGGCATCGGTGACGCGCCCCTGGACCGTGCCGGTGGTTTGCGCCCCGAGGAGAGCGGGCGCCAGGATCGCGAGCAGCGCGAACATTCGAACGTTCATGCGACCTCCTGGATAAAATGGCTGCGCGCCGGACTCCCGGCGCGCAGCATCCAACGGTTACGCTTCCTGCAGCTCTTTCGCTTCCTTCGACGATTCCGCGATCACTCGCTGGGCGACATCGGGTGGCATCTGCTCGTAGCCCTTGAACCGCCGGGTGAAGGTGGCGCGCCCGTGGGTCATGGAGTGCAGGTCGGTCGCGTAGAGATGAAGCGCCGACTGTGGAACGATCGCACGAACCCGGGTGCCGCGTCCATCGCCCACCGGCTCCGACCCGAGGATGTGTCCCCGCCGCGACGACAGATCCCCCATGATGTCGCCCATGTACTCGTCCGGCGTCGTCACCTCGACCTCATCGAGCGGCTCGAGAAGGACCGGCCGACATTTCGGCGCCACCGTCTTGAACGCCAGAATGCCGGCCATCTTGAACGACATCTCGTTCGAGTCCACCGAGTGGTAGGATCCGTCGAACAGCTCGACGCGGAAATCCACCACCGGGTAGCCGGCGAGAACCCCCCGCACGGAAGCCTCCTGGATCCCCTTGTCCACCGCCGGAATGAAATTGCGCGGGATCGAGCCGCCGACGATCTCATCCACGAACTCGTAGCCGGCGCCGCGGGGGTTCGGCGCGATGCGCACCCAGCAGTCACCGAACTGCCCGCGCCCGCCCGTCTGCTTCTTGTGGCGACCTTGACCCTCGGCCTTCGCCGTCAGCGTCTCGCGGTACGGCACCTTGGGCTTCGTCATCTCACCGGTGACGCCGTACTTTCGCTTGAGCTTCGCCATCGCCACCTCGAGATGACGCTCGCCCATTCCGGAGATGACCGTTTCGTGCGTCTCCGCGTTGTAGCGCGTCTCGAAGGTGGGATCTTCGTCGTGCAGGCGGTGCAGCCCGGCCTGGAATTTCTCCTCCTCGCCGCGCGCGTGCGCGTGGACCGCGAACGTCACCAACGGCTCGGGGAGATGCACCTGCGGCAGGCGCACCGGATGATCCTTCACCGACAGCGTGTCGTTCGTATGGGTGTTTCGGAGCTTCGCGACGCACCCGATGTCGCCCGCGTGGAGCTTCGGCACTTCGTGACGGTCACGCCCCTGCGCGACAGAAAGGTGGTTGAGCTTCTCGACGACGTTGCGCGTCGCGTTGAATACCTCCTGTCCGTTGACCACCATGCCCTGAAAGATCCGGAAGAACGACACGTCGCCGACGTGCGGCTCGCTCATCGTCTTGAACACGAGCGCGGCGAAGGGCCGGTCATCCTTCGCGTGGATCTCGACCGTCTTCTCCCCTTCCGCGCCCTTGAAGGCGTGAATCTCCTCCATCTCGTACGCGGACGGCATGAGCTGCACGATCTCGGTGAGCAGCGCCCGCACTCCGATCATGCTCTCGGCGGAGACGCAGAACAGAGGAAAGAGATCCATGCGCTTCATGGCCTCCTTCATCCCCTGGATCGCCTCATCGCGCCCGATCTCCCCGCCCTCCAGGTAGTGCTCGAGGAGGGTATCGTCGGTGGCGGAAATCGCCTCGATGAGCTCCTGATAATAGTGCTCGAAGCGGGACTGCTCGTCGGCCGGGATGTCCACCTCTTCGTACTCGCCCGTCTTTGCTCCGTGCTTGTACAGGTATGCTTTCCGTGCGAAGAGGTTGATCACCCCGCGAAACTTCGTCCCCTCCCCGATGGGAATCTCCACGGGAACGACCTTGCTGGTGAGCCTCGACTTGATGTCCTGATAGGTACGCTCGAAGCTCGCGTGCTCCTTGTCGAGCAGCGTGACGACGAAGAGCGTGGGATCTCCGCGGTCGACGGCCTCGCGGAACATCTTCTCGGTGCCGACCTCGACGGCGGCGGTCGCGCTGACGACGCAGAGCGCCCCGTCGGCGGCCGCGAGTCCCGAGATCGCGTCCCCCTGAAAGTCGAGATACCCCGGTGCGTCGATAAAATTGATCTTGGAGTCCATCCACTCCGCGTAGGCGAGGCCGAGGTTGATCGAGTATTTCCGATCGGTCTCTTCGGGGGAGTAGTCGGTGAGCGCGGTCCCGTCCCGAACGGATCCGTGGCGCTTGCTCGACCCCGAAACGAAAGCGAGCGCGTCGACGAGGCTCGTCTTCCCGCTCGCTCCATGGCCAACGACCGCGACGTTCCGAATTTCCGAGCTGCTGTATTCCCTCATAGGCGCATTCCTCGACGTGGCTTCGGCTATGGTAGCCAAGGGTATCAAGGATGTCGAGGGTGTCGAGGCTTTCCAGGTCGTCGAGGTCGTCGAGGTGATCAAGGCGACGTCATCTCGCGGCGCCGAGCCTCGACGACCTCGACGACCTTGAACCACCTCGACGACTTCGACTACTCCGCGAGTCTCCCCACCTCGGGCGCCTCCGTCAGCATCTGGCGCAAGTCGTCATCGGTGGTGTCGGCGAGGCGGAAGCGTGGGGGCGCCACGATCGCGCGTGTCGGCGCGCGCGCATCGCTCAGACAGGAGAAGACCAGCGCATCCTGTCGTGTACTCGAGAACGCAGCGCTCCACAGACGTCCAGCGGTATCGGAGAACAACCGCTCGCCCCCCGACGAACGGTCGGGCACGCTGCGAGGGGATGGACGAGGCATGGCTACAGGGATGAGGGGGGAGCGCGAGAGGGTCAAGGGGGACGAGCAGAGGGTGTCGAGGGTGTCGAGGTGAAGTACTACCTCGATCACCTCCCCTCGACACCCTTCACACCCTCGACATCGTTGACACCCTTAACCGAAAGGGCCGCCTCATCGGCGGCCCCCGGCTGAACTCTGACAAGTCAGTGCTCGATCAGTCTCCCTCGTATTCGTAGGTGAGTCCGTCTGCTTCGCGAAGCACTTCGAGCAGCGCGTCAGCCTCCGCGGAGGCCGTGTCCACCATCGCGTCGAGCCGGAAGCTAATGGCTCGCCACGTTCCCTCCGGCCAGTCCGGCATTCCGAGGCCGGCCACGAGTCGGCCGATCATCGGGCCGCAGCTCGCCTTGAGGCGAACTGCCGTTTCGCTGAGCACCGCGAACGGAATGTCCACATCGCGGGTCAGCAGCTCGCCGGTGATCTCATCGCGCCAGGCCGCATCCCCAACGGCACCGCGCTCGGACCACACGCCGAGGTGTCGGAAGGCGCCCGAGCCATTCCCCGCGGTGCGGTGGCTTTCCACCGCCGCGGCGAGCGCGAGCGCAAGGTGGTCCGCGTTGGGCGTGCCGTAGAGCGTCACGACCTCCCGTGCTCGACGGTCGCTCGCGACCATCGCCGGAACGGAATCCACTCGCGCCAGCACCGGCGACTCATTGGGGCCATCCTCGAGCATTACGAGGACATCCATCTCCCCCTCCCTGAGAAACTGCATCGTGTGCCTCATCACCACCCCACCTCAGCGACTTTACCCACGGTATTGGCAAGAGCGAGGCCGTTCCGCGTGAGCAGTCCTTCAAGAATGCAACACAATGACCGGTGGAAAGTTCCGAGCGCGCATACGCGTGACCAAGGTGTGACGCGGCGTGGAGATTCGGACACAATGTCGCTTGGAAGACACAAGCGAAGACGGGGATGCGGCGACCAGGAGCAGGTGTTCCGAGCGGCGAAACGCCTCGCTTCAGGCAAATATCCTCGACGCGCGCGCCTCGCTGGATGCGACCCGAAGCTTCCCCGCGGCGAGCGCCATCGCTGCGGCCATCACGAGATAGACCACGATCACCTCGGTTCGCGTCAACACGTTCTCGAAGCCGGGGGAGAAGCGCTCGGGAAGGACGGCCAAGTCCACGACCGCGACGAGTGCGGTGAACACGAGGGCGGCGACCGGCAGGGGAGCGCGGAATCGGCCGAGCGCGACGGAGAACAGCGCGCCCCAGGCGGCGATCGAAGCCGCGTGCACGACGACCGCCAGAGGGGTCACGAACGCGTGCGCTTCACGCACGTAGAAGGCGCGACTTCCGATCACGATGTGGGCAACGGTATTCAGCGGGTGCAACGGCGAGCCGCGCGTCCAGCCGAAACCGATGAGCGTCCCCGCGGTCGCCGCCGCCGCCACGAGTCCGATCCATACGCCAAGCAGCAGCCGGTCGCGGAGCATGGGCGGAAGAATAGCGGCCCTGAGGGTCGGGTCAAAGTGCATAACGCCGAAGGTGTGGAGAGTGTCGAGGTGTCGAGGGTGTCAAGGTGAACACCCTTAACCACCTCGACACCCTCAACACCCTCGACACCCTCGGCCGTGTTGCCTCGACGCCACAACCCAGTCATGTTTCCGCTCATGACCGAAACCGCCTCACAGACACAGAACATTCTTCTCATCGAGGACGACGCGGACGTTCGCTCAGCGGTGGAACGCGTTCTCGGTGGTGCCGGATTCGCCGTACGCAGTGCACGGGACGGGGAAAGCGGGCTCAGGCTGGCGCTGACGCAGCGACCCGAGCTGGTGCTCGTTGACGTCGGACTCCCCGATCGGGACGGCGTCTCCGTCACCCGGGAGCTGCGTGAGAAGGGATTCCGCTCGCCCATTCTCATGCTCACGGCGCGTGGCACCGTCTCGGACAAGGTCAGCGGCCTGGAAGCCGGCGCCGATGACTATCTGCCCAAGCCGTTCGACCTCAGCGAGCTCATTGCCCGCGTAAAGGCGTTGTTGCGACGCGCCTCGATCGCCGCCGACCACACGCTCCGCGCCGGCGACGTCGTGATCGATCCTCTCACCAGGCGCGTCGAGCGCGCCGGCCGGGAGATCGAGCTGACACAAAAGGAATATGCGCTGCTCGAGTTCCTCGCCCGGAACGCCGGACGACCCGTGTCGCGCTCCCTGATCGCCGAACACGTGTGGAAGTACGACGTCGATCCGGCGACCAACGTGGTGGATGTCTACATCAACTACCTTCGCAAGAAGCTCGGCGACGACAAGACGCAGCCGCTCATCCGCACCGTGCGCGGAGTGGGGTACATGATAAGCGGGGCGTGACTGGTCGCCACGCCCCGCTTCCCCCACCCCCCACCCCACCACCCACCCGATATCGATCAGCGCTCGATCACCGACTCCGTCGTCGTCGTCGTGCGCCCCGACGTCACGTTGTAACCGCTGAAGTGCTTGATGCGACGATACGCGTACCCGCTCCACGGACTCACGTATGTACGGAGCGTGCGATCCTGGAGCGACTCGTCAATGCCCGGTACGCCAATCGCGGGCGACCAGAGAATGTTCAGCGAATCCGCCGGCTGCGCCGCGGCATTCGTTCGCATGTAGATCCAGACCCACGCGAAGGGATAGACCGACGGCCGGAAGCGAAGCGCCGGCGTGAAATCGACCCATTCGCGCCCATCCAGCTGACGCAGCTCGGCGTGGATGCGAATCGGCTCACGCAGCACCGTGCACGGCGCGTCCCACGTCGCCGGACCATAGCCGGACGTCGCGGGGTCGCAGATCGCGTTAGGCGGGAAAATGACTCCGTGCTTGCCCATGCGGAAATATCCGCCGCTGGGGGTGACCGTGAAGTCCGCCGAGGAGAGATCCTCGGCCATCTGGTCGATGATGATCAGCGGCCGGGGTGCACCACCCGGAAGGACGTCCGCGGCCTCCGGCGTCGGAGCGACAGCGCTGTCGGCGCACGCGGCAGTCAGCACCGCGAACACGACGAGCAGGCACCATCGTAACTGGCGAACCAGCATGCGAACCTTTTCCGAAAGAGAGTCCAGGGGGACTTCGAACGGACCGCTTGAAAAGCAGGGGGCATACCAGGCGGTGCCCCAGGCGGGCACGACGCGGAAGTCCAAGCCAGCGCAATCGTTAGGGGCCTTTCACCATCGCGCCGACCTTCGGGCGCAGAGCGAACCTCGGTCACTGTGCCCGCGACCGTGCGGTCGTTATTTCCGAGCGAGCAGCTCCGTGTAGCGGCGGCTCATGCCGTGGTATCCCTGACTCTGTACCTGCGGCGCGAAGCGATTCACCGAGCTTCGGAGTAGCGCCCGATCGTGCGCGTCGAGAATGTCAGCGCATTCCGCGATGAGCCACGCGGCGCCGTAGAAATCCGACGTCTCCGCCAGCGCGAGCGCGCGATAAAATCGAGCGACCGCGCCCGTCATCGATTCGAGGGCGGCCACGCGAACGCGCAGCGCTTCGGCGAGCTCGCGCCCCTGGAACCAGTCCGGACGCGCCTGCATTCGCGCTTCGACGTCGTCCAGCGACACGCGCGCATCATCGACGAGTCCCAGGCGCAGCAAGGCCAGGCCCTCCCCCGCCAACGCGCCGAGCTCGACATCGGACTGGCCGATCGCGCGCGCGATCCCGAGCACGGCGTCGTAGAGCTCGCGCGCCGCCGTATACTCACCGCGCTCGCGCTCGAGGTGCGCGAGATTGTACAGGGCGTACAACTGGCGCTCGGTGCTCTTCTGTGCCGCGAAGATCGCCAGGGCCTCCCCGAACAGCTCGCGCGCGAGATCGAAGTCACCGCACTTGAGATGCGCGACGCCGAGATTGATGCCCGCCGTTCCCACGTGCTCCGGCGTGCCGGCGTTTCGCGCCAGCGTCATCGCCGTGTTGAGCTCGTGCGTGGCACGCTGCCAATCGCCGAGACCGGAGTACACGATGCCGATGTTGTTGCGGCATCGCGCCTGCCCCACGAGATCACCCGCGCGCTCGAACAGCTCGAGGGCACGCTGGTAGTGCTCGATCGCGCGCTCAGGCTCATCCTGAGCGAGGGTAATGCCGAGCCGATTGAGTGATTCGGCGAGTCGCGGCGGATCACCGAGCTCCCGCGCAATGCGCACACACTCGACCGCGACGCGCTCCGCTTCGGCCCTGTCGCCAAGGCGTCCATACGTCTGCGAGATCATGGTGAGGAGCGGCACCCGCTCATCGTCGAAGCCGTGCGTCTCCGCCTCGGCATCGAGCGCGAGACAGTGCTCGAGCGTCCTGCCGTTCGGCTGACCGAGGAGCGCACGGATGCGCTCGCGGGAGCGGCGCAGGGCGAGCGAACGTCTGATGTCACCCTGCCCCGTGAACCACTCGATCGCGAGATCGCACATCTCTTCCGCCTCATCGTACCGCCCCACCGACTCGGCCACCTCGGCTCGCCGCACGCGCACCTCGGCCAGCTCGGCGCCGGATGTCGCGTTGCGCTCCGCGATGCGCAGGAAGTCGGCACACTCCTGGTGCGCGTACACCATGCGGGCGCGCTCGGCGGCGTGCATGGCGTACTGGTGCGCCTTGGCGCTCACGCCGCCGCGATCGTAGTGGGTCGCGATCTCCGCGATCGCCTCGGGAGTGCGACGCTCCATCGCCTGCGCGACCTGCTCGTGCATGCGACGCAGGCGGCGTGAATTCACCGACTCGGTGAGCACCTCCGCCATCAGCACGTGCGCGAAGGCATAGCGGTCACCGCCGCGCGCGGCCGCCGGCTGCAGCACCGATGCGCGCATTCCTTCATCGATGACGTCGAGCAGCTCCTCTTCGGTCCCCGCTTTCGCGTCGATCGCGAGGTCGAGGTCGAACTCGCGGCCGATGACGGCCACCGTCGTGAGCACGGCCTGCGCGCGCGGGGTGAGACGGGAGAGACGACGCGAGATGAGGTCGGTGACCGCGACGGGCAGCCTGAGCTCGGACACGGGATGCCACTCCCAGTGGTCGCGGTCGTACCAGATGGCGCCCTCCTCGAGAAGGGTGCGAAGGACCTGCACGACGAACAGCGGGTTCCCTTCCGTATGGTGGTAGAGGAACGCGAGCAATTCGCGTCCAATCTCCTGCCGGTGGAACGCGGCCTGGAGCCACTGCTTGAGCTCCTCGCGCGTGAGGCGCGCCAGCGTCAGCTCACGGAATCGCTCATTACGCGACAGGCGTCGGCGGCGCTCGAGTGTCTCGCCCTGCATTTCCTCGGCGCGAATCGTGAGGCAGATGAGCAGGCGCTCCGACACGAGGTGCCCGACGAGAAACTCGAGCATGTCCCAGGACGCCGAGTCCGCCCACTGGACGTCGTCGAGCACGATGACGAGGAGCCGATCCCGCGCGGCGGCGCGCACGTACTCGGAAATCTCCTCGAGCAGCATGTACTTGCTGCCGACGCGCGATCCCCGGGGCCGGGGATCTGCGTCGGCGAGCGCAGGCACCAGATGCGGCAGCTCGTGCCACGTGCGGTGATTGACCGGGGACGTTCGCCGAATCGCCGCGATCACCTCCGCCCAGGGCGCGTAGGGAGGCTGCACGTCGGCTTCGCGTCCACGCCCGATCACCAGCGACCCCGATCGAAGGCGCACTTCCGGTTCGAGCTGGCGCAGAAGCGTGGTCTTCCCAATGCCCGCTTCGCCGGCGATCGCCACGATCGCCGGCCGTCCCGCCTTCGCATCATCGAGCAGGTTGACGAGCTGCCGCAGCTCGGTGACGCGGCCGACGAACCGCTCGATGCCTAACGGGAGATGATCTCCCTCGGCCGTTCCCGCTTTTGCGACGGCGACGCCGTCCCGCCCGTGTCGCTTGACCTGGTAGAGCGCGCGGTCGGCGGCCGCGAACAGCGCGTCCGGATCGCCACCATGCTCCGGGGACGTCGCGACGCCGATGGAGATGCTGGTCGACAGTCGCTCATCACGGTCGCGAACCAGGAAGGCGTGCCCGCGCACGGCGGCGCACAGTCGCTCCGCCACCTCTCGCGCACGCTCCGCCGGCGTGTTGGGCAGAAGCGCGACGAGCTCGTCACCGGCGTAGCGCGCGGCAAGGTCATCGGCGCGAAGGTTCTGCCGGAGTAGATCGGCGATCTCGACGAGCACACGATCACCCTGCAGGTGACCGTAGGTGTCGTTCACCAGCTTGAACAGGTCGATGTCGATGACCATCAGCGACACCGGCTGGCTCGTTGCCGACGCGATCTCGAGCGCGGCGCTGAGTTGCTCGATGAACGCGCTACGAAGCGGAAGCTTCGTCAGATCGTCGATGCGAATTGACAGTACCTCGGAGCAAGACGGACTGCGTCGTCTCGTCAGTCCCCAACGGATACGACGGAAGGCGCGGCGACTTCGCCGGCCCGCACGCGCGGGCGGAGATTATACCACATATAGACGCTCGCGAGCGCGCAGACGATACTCCCGGCCACCATCGGTGCGGAGGGGCCGAGACGTCCCAACGCCACGCCGGCCGCCATGGGTCCGACCACGCGCGCGAGCGCGCCCAGCGACTGCACGACCCCAATGACCATTCCCTGCTCGGACTCGGTCGCGGCCCGGGAGACGAGACTCAGCGCGCTCGGTCCAGTCACCGCGAAGCCGACCGCGTAGAACATGAGCACGATCCGAAGCAGCATCGGCGTCGGAGCGATCGCGATGCCGATCAGCGAGACACCGAGAATCGCGATGCCGGCGATCGCCACCCGTCGCTCGCCGAATCGCGAGACCAGCGAGTGGACGAGTCCCAGCTGTATGGCCGATGACGTGAATCCGATGAGGGAGAAGACCCACGCGGTGAGGGCCGCATCGAACGCGAATCGCGCCTGCAGATAGAGCGCGAGCATCGCCGTTACGCCGGACGTCGCCAGCGCGACCGCGGTCATCGTCAACGTCACGCCGCCTAACACCGGCCGGGATAGCACGCGATGGAGGACGCGCGGGTCGAAAGAGCGACGCATGAGCGATTTGTCGGCGGTGGGTACCGCCTCCGGGAGCCACAGACGCGCGAGCACGAGATTGACGAAGGCGAGTCCGGCGGCGACGTACCCGGGCGCATGCACGCCCCAGCGAATGCTGACGACGGCGGCGATCGGCGGCCCGAGCATGTAGCCGAGGCCGAAGGCCGCGCTGATCCATCCCATGCCTCGTGCGCGCGTTTCGGGGGTGGTGACGTCGGCGATGTACGCCTGCGCCGCGGCGAGATTCGCACCGGCAACCCCGGCCAGCATGCGCGACGCCAGCAGCGCCAGCACGCTCTCCGCGCGCGCAAAAAGCAGGTAGCTGGCGACCGAGCCGAACAGTGACACGAGAATGACCGGCCGTCGCCCCACTCGATCGGACACACGCCCCCACAGGGGCGTGAACAGGAACTGCATGAGCGAGAAGGCGGCGATGATCGCGCCAATCTGGACCGGGGACGCGCCGTACCGTTGCGCGTAGAACGGCAGGATCGGCAGGACGATGCCGAACCCGAGGAGGTCGACGAAAACGGTGAGGAGAACGACGGCTACAGGGTAGCGCCTCATCGGCGCCACCCGGAGCTCACCTGCTTACTGTGCGCCGGCCGCGGTGCGGGGGGCCGGCGGGTCGAGCGTCGCCGATGGGAGGGCGTGCCAGGCTGCGGGGTCCACGTCCTTTCCGTGAACGTAGATCCCGTAGTGAAGATGCGGACCCGTTGCGAGACCGGTGGCGCCGACGCGCGCGAGCACGGTCCCACGTCGGACCATGTCACCTTTGCGGACAACAACAGTATCGAGGTGGAAGAAAGCGGAATGGACCCCCTGACCATGGTCCAATATGAGGGTGGTACCCGTCAATGCGTAATCTCCAATTTCGGCCACCGTTCCGGCCTGGGGCGCCCGGACGCTCGTCCCACGCGCGACCGCGATATCGACGCCGGCATGCCGCCACGCCGGTGCCCCCTGGCCCGACGCCAGGGTGTCGACTCCGAACACGCCGCGTGACTTCGCCGACGACTCGAGCCTCACCACGCGGGCGGAATCGGAGGCGCGATAGTAGAACCGCTCGACGCCGTAACCCGATGTCTTCCCGCCCTCGACCGGCATCCGCCACGCACCCGACCACTGCTGCTCGGTCGTCTCGTTCTCGAGCACGCGCTTGATGGCCCGCGCATCCCTCGCGATATCACGCCCGCGTCGCAGAATGCTGTAAATGGAGTCATCGAGAAAGATCAGCTCGCGACTGAAGTCGGTCTCGGCGACATTGATTTCGCGCGTGATGCGGCTCGCCGGCCGCTCGATGACGAGAGCGTAACGCCCCCCGGGTTCATCGGCAGGGAGCGGCACCAGCGCCCTGACGCCCGCCGCTGTTCCATAGCACGGGAGCGGCGCGCCCTTCCACGAGCAGCGCGGACTCTCCATGGTGAGTCCCTGCGCGACCGCGACGACAACCCCACCTCGCCGAACCTCGTTCGGTGCGATGAGGACGCTGCCGGAGTCTCTCGCCGCCATCGCGGGCGCAGTGTCGAACATGGCACCACGAGCGGTATCCGATCTCGGAACCGTATCCCTCGGCGGCGGCGTGGCGGTGGTGTCCGGCGACGTGTCCCGACTGGCCTCCTCCACCGAGCAGGCCGCGACGAGGACTAATATTGGAAAGAGTTTTTTGGTCATAGGGCCCTCCGCGCCCGGTTGGGGGCAAATCGAGGGCCAGGACGCGCGATTAACGATCGGGTGGAAGACGCGTCTATTCAGGGCAGGTGGTCGAGGTGGTCGAGGTCGTCGAGGTCGTCGAGGTCGTCGAGGTCATCAAGGGGGCTGGATGAGTAAGATCGACGTTCGCCTGCTCCTTCTCACCGTGATCGCGGCCGGATGCGCTCCAGGAACATCTCCCGATGTGATGTCGGCTCCGATCACCGCTGCGGCGGATCGTGAGCAGACCGCGGATCAACAGGTCCGGCACGTGTTGAATCGGCTCGCCTTCGGGCCGCGTCCGGGTGACGTCGAGCGGGTTCGCTCCATGGGCGTCGATCAATGGATCGCGCTTCAGCTCTCGCCATCTCGCATTCGTGATACGGCCGCCGAGCGCGTGACGACGTCGCTGCCGACGCTCGCCATGTCGTCGCGCGAGCTCTTCGATCGGTATCCGCTGCCACAGGCTGTCCGCGCGCAGATGCGTCGGACGGACATGTCACGCGAGGATTCACTGCGGGTGCGGCGCGCCGCGCAGGAATCGCGGCGGGTGCTCGCGGAGATGCAGATCGCCAAGGTGGCGCGAGCGGTCGTGAGCGAGCGCCAGCTCGAGGAAGTGATGATCGACTTCTGGGAGAATCACTTCACCGTGTTCGCCGGCAAGGGACCGGAGCGCTACTTCATCGCGTCCTACGAGCGCGAAACGATCCGTCCGCACGCGCTCGGCAATTTCCGCCAGCTGCTCGGCGCCGTCGCGAAGAGCCCCGCGATGCTGTTCTACCTGGACAATTGGCAGAGCGCGGCGGAGCCGGGGCGGCCGACAACAGAATGCGGAATGCGGAGTGCGGATTGCGTGCAGCGGCGCTCGCGTGGGCGGCCTCTACTGCGCAATCCGCAATCCGCATCCCGCGGTTCCAGGCGTGGTCTCAACGAAAACTATGCGCGCGAGCTTCTCGAGCTGCACACGCTTGGCGTAGACGGCGGCTACACGCAGGACGACATCATCAACGTGGCGCGCGCGTTCACGGGGTGGACGCTGCAGCCGCCGCGACGCGACGGAGGGTTCATCTTCCGCCCGGCCATGCACGACGCCGGCGAAAAGACGGTCCTCGGCCAGCGACTCGAGGCTGGGCGTGGGGTCGAGGATGGCGAGCAGGTGCTCGACATCGTGGCGGCGCATCCGTCGACCGCACGGTTCATCGCCACCAAGCTCGCGCGACGCTTCGTGATGGACGATCCTCCGGAATCACTGGTCGACCGCGCCGCCGAGACGTTCCGACGCACGGACGGAGACATTCACCAGGTCGTACGCACCATTGTCACGTCGCCGGAGTTCTTCTCGAGCGCGGCGTATCGCGCGAAGGTGAAGTCGCCGTTCGAGCTGGTGGTGAGCGCCCTGCGCGCCATGGACGCGAGGCCGGACATGACGCCGCGATCGGCTCAGGTCGTCGCGCGGCTCGGCCAGCCCCTGTTCCTGCATCAGGCGCCTAACGGCTGGCCCGAGCGTGGCGACGCGTGGATCAACACCGGCGCGATTCTCAATCGCATCAACTTCGGACTCGCCATCGCCGGCGGCGCGGTTCCCGGCGCGCGCCCCGAGCGCTGGCCCCGCTACGCCGAGCTGGCGTCCGCCCCACGCGCCGCACAGGTGGACGCGGTCATCGCCGGATTCCTCGGTGGCGAGGCGAGCGTGGAGACGCGGCAGATCCTCGAGCGGGGAGAGAACCCGTTGCTCGTCGAATGCGCGGGCGCCCCTCGGGCAGGGCGGAATCCGGATTGCGCATCAACAGCAGCCGATTCGGTGGCCATGGATGCGGATGCGCCTCCGGGCCCCCGCCGCGACCCGCTGTCGCGGCCTTCGAATCTCGACGGCCTCAAGGAAGTGATCGGTCTCGCGTTAGGCGCACCCGAATTTCAACGCCGTTAAGTCCGCATTCCGTCTTCCGCACTCGGCCTCTCATGCAACGTAGAGTCTTCCTCCGCGGCGGCGCCTTCGCGCTCGTCACCCTCGGGCTGAACCCGAGCTTCCTGCGACGTACGGCGTTCGCCGCCGAGCTGCGGGGAGCCGCTCGGGGAAAGACCCTGGTCGTACTCTTCCAGCGCGGCGCCGCCGACGCGCTCAACATGGTCGTCCCGCACGGCGACGCCGACTACTACGCGTTGCGCCCGACGATCGCGATTCCGCGCCCTGGCGCGCGTGACGCATCGGCCATCGATCTGGATGGATTCTTCGGCCTCCACCCGTCGCTCGCCCCGCTGCGTCCCCTCTGGGAGCGCGGGATGCTCGCGCCGATTCACGCCGTCGGCAGTCCGAGCGCGACCCGCTCGCACTTCGATGCGCAGGATTACATGGAGAGTGGCACGCCCGACCTGAAGAGCACGCCTGACGGATGGCTCAACCGCTACCTCGCCACGCGAGGCACGTGCGCCGAGTGCGAGGGGAAGCCGACGCCCTTCCGCGCGGTGACGATGACCGAGCAGACGCCACGCATTCTCGCCGGACCGGCGCCGGTCATCGCGATGTCATCGCTCGACGACTTTACGATCCGCGCCACCGGATCCGACGTCGAGCGTCTCGAGGCGCTCTACCGCACCGGCCGCGGAGACATCGTTCACGGCACGGGGGCGGAGACGTTCGACGCGGTGAAGCTGCTACGCGCCGCGAACCCCCGGCGCTACCAGGCGGAGAACGGCGCAGCGTACCCGCGCTCGCAATTCGGTCAGCGGCTGTTGCAGATCGCGCAGCTGATCAAGGCCGGGGTGGGACTCGAGGTTGCGTTCGCCGACGTTGGCGGGTGGGACACTCACGTGAACCAGGGTGGCGCCACCGGACAGTTGGCCAACCGACTCGATGATTACGCGAGGTCCCTCGCCGCGCTGGTGACCGATCTGGGCGATCGCATGGGCGACGTCGTCATCCTGACGATGACCGAATTCGGCCGCATGGCTCGACAAAACGGCAACGGCGGAACCGATCACGGCCACGCCGGAGCGATGTTCGTCGTCGGCGGATCGGTGAAGGGCGGAAGGGTCTACGGGCGCTGGCCAGGGCTGGCTCGTGAGCAGCTCTACGAGGGGCGCGACCTCGCGCTGACGACGGACTTCAGGTCCGTGTTCGGTGAGGTGGTGCGGCGGCATCTCGGCGCCCCTGAGGTTCCCTCGGTCTTCCCCGGCTTCGCACCGCCCGGCGAGCTCGGACTTTTCTAGGGGTCGGGAGTCATGAGTCAGGAGTCAGGGGGGACTTGGTTGGAGGGGACAGGAAAGGAACACCCTGATCCGGGCTCCCGGCCGTTAGGCAGTTCTCTCCTGAGACCCCACCCCTGACACCCCCCTGATCCCTGACTCCAGACCCCTGACCCCTGGGGTTCTAGAATCTGAAGATCTTCCTGAACGTCGAAGCGATCTTCTCTCCGAAGTCATCCGCCCAGGTCTCCTCGGGCTCGGGGTGCTCGCGGCAGTATTCCGTCGGCTCCATCCCCGGCTTGAACCACTCGGTCTGCGTGGCGGGACACCACTCTCCCGCGAGCTCGCCGGTGAACGCGTCGATGGTGACAGCGACCATCCCCGGTGGCGGCTCCCATTCATCGCCATCGCCACGCTCGCGCCATCCATTGATGAAGAACTCCGCCCATGCCGGTGCCGCGGCGCTGCCGCCGCTCATGTCCCCCGAGAGCGCCACCCGCTGGTCGTGCCCGAACCAGAATGCCGCCGCGAGCGTCGGAGTGTAGCCGACGAACCAGACGTCGGCGCCGTCGTTCGTCGTTCCTGTCTTCCCGGCGATCGGACCGCGAGCGCCCCATTCGCGCACGGCGTGGCCCGTTCCGTGGTCGACCGCGGAACGGAGCATCGACGTCATCATGTACGCATCCTGGGGGTCCATCACGAGGTCCATCACCGGATCGGTCTTCCACAGCACGCGGCCACCGGGTCCCTCGATGCGCTCGATGAGCCGCGGCTTCACGCGATAGCCGCCGTTGCCGAATGGCGCGTAGGCGAGGACGAGCTCGAGCGGCGTCACCTCCAGCGCGCCCAGCGCGATCGACGGCACGGGCTCGAGCTGGCTCGAGATACCGTTTCGCCGCGCCGCGTTCACGACGCGCTGCTCGCCGACCGCGCGACTCACGCGCACGGTCGCGGCATTCGCGGAGCGCATGAGCGCGCGTCGCAGCGTAATGCGGCCGTTGTATTCGTCTCCGTGATTCGCCGGCGTCCAGACACGCCCATCGTCGCCGACGATCTCCACTGGATCGTCATCGACCATCGTCGCGGGTGAGAGTCCGGCGGAGAGCGCCGCCGCGTACACGAACGGCTTGAACGCCGAGCCCGGCTGGCGGCGCGCCGAGACCGCGCGGTTGAATCCCCCGCGCTCGTACTGACGTCCGCCGACGATCGCCCGCACATCGCCGGAACGCGGATCGACCGCGATCATGGCGCCCTGCACGACACCATTGGACCGTCCGAAGTACGCGCGCTCCCGCTCCTGGATGTAGGCGGCGCGCTTCGCGACGGCACGCTCGGCGGCCTTTTGTGCCGTGCCATCGATCGTGGTGTAGACGACGACATCACCCGACTCCAGCGCCTCCGGACCGAGCAACGAGTCCACCGCGCGGCGAATCGCGTCGAGCGCGTACGAATCGGTGCCGGTCGGACGCCACTCCTGCTTCGCGACGCGAATGGGCTGTGCGGCGGCGCGACGCGCCTGCGTCTGATCGATGTAACCTTCGCGAACCATCAGACCCAGCACGAGGTCGCGCCGGCGCTTCGCACGCTCGGGAGCTTTGCGCGGTGTGTACGACGACGGTCCCTTCGGCAAAGCCGCGAGGACCGCCGCTTCGGCAAGGCTCACCTTCTTCACGCTCTTGCCGAAGAGGTCGCGGCTCGCCGCCTCCACGCCATACGTCCCATTGCCGAGGTAGATGACGTTGAGATAGAGCTCGAGAATCTGTGGCTTGGTGAGGTTGTGCTCGATCAAGCGCGCAAAGCGCAGCTCGAGCAGCTTCCGGCGGAGCGACCGCTCGCTGATGATGCGCGACGTGAAGGTGTTCCGCGCGACCTGCATGGTGATCGTGCTGAACCCTTCGCGCATCTCCATCGCCGAGACGTTGCGTGTGACGGCGCGGACCAGCCCGCGCCAGTCGAGCCCATTGTGCTCGTAGAATCGCCGGTCCTCGGTGGCGATGAAGGCCTGCTGCACGTGCCGAGGCACGTCGGCGAGCGGAACGTTGATGCGGCGCACCGAGGTGAGGCGCCCGATCGATTTTCCCGAGCGGTCGATCGCCTCGCTGCCCTCGATCGGACGGAAGCTCCGAATCTCTTCCGAAGACGGGCAGCCGGCGAAGCCGCAGCTCGCCAGCCACGCGTCGAACAGGACGATGGTGAGGACCACCGCTCCCATGACGGCGAGAGGCTTCCACTGCTCGCGCATCCACACGCGCGGGGGGTGCGCTGGATCACTCCGCCAGCGTTCGCGGAACGTGTGAAGGCGTTGCTGAAAAGCGGCGATAAACGTCATGAAAGTGGGTCAGGCTCGCGGCACGCGGACGCGTGTCAGACGAGCCGCTTCCATCAATAGTACCATCGACCCCACCCGCAGGTTTCGGGTGTCTCGAAACAGCCGGTGGGTGTGCGATCCATCACGAGGCGCGCCGACCCGGCGCCTCCGCGTCAGGACGACGCCCCTTCGACCGACTCACCCCACGTGCATCCATATTCGCGGTACCGGCGGCTTGCCGCCGTTCTCCCGATCGCGCTGAT